>JAOUHE010000149.1 GCA_029865285.1 Chloroflexota bacterium | reverse complement strand
CGTCGCGCCCGGACCGCGCCTTCTCCGAGGACCTGCGTGAGCAGCTGACCTCCCAGCTGCCGGATCGCCGTGCCGCGGAAGGCGCGCGCGACCGCGACCACGGCCCGCGCGTCGGCTGGTCGCTGGGGCAGTTCTTCCGCGTGCCGCGCTTCGTGCCCGCCCTGGTGGCCACCTCGCTCGTCTTCGCCGCCGCGGTCGGCGCGCGGGAGCTGTACGTGGCGGTCGGCAACGGCGGGACGCCGACGCCGGTGCCATCGGTCTCCGCCGCCCCGTCGAGCGAGCCGTCGGCCCCGGAGAGTCTGAAGCCGATCGTGCTGTTCACCTTCAAGCCGATCCCCACGTTCGAGCCCACGCCATCGGCCACGGCGGTGCCCACGCCGGTGTCGACCGTCAAGCCGACGCCGAAGCCGACGCCCAAGCCGGATCCCACGCCCGTGCCCACCCCGGTGGTCGGCAGCCTCTCCCTGTGGCCGACCACCTGCAACGGCGGGGTGGTGCTGAACTGGTCCATGTACGCGGGCGCCGGCGCGTTCAATCACTACACCACCCTGCGCAGCACCTCGCCCGAGATCCCGGCCGCCTACCCGCCGTCGGGCGGTGCCGTCGACCCGGGCACGACCTACGCGGGCTATGCGGAGAAGACCTCCGCCTACGACATCGGCGTGGATCCGGGGGTGACCTACTACTACCGCACCATGGCGTTCAACGCCGATGACGGCGTGATCGCGGTTTCATCGGTCGCGTCGGCCATGGGCAAGCCGGTGAAGGCGCTCGGCGGGCTCGCGGTCGGCCCCGGGGTCGAGGGCACCCAGCTGAGCTGGACTCCATACGGCGGATCGGCCGACTGCTTCACCTACTACAAGCTCGCCTACTCCGAGACGAACCCGTTCCCCGCCTACCTGGAGGGCGATCCCTACCTGGCGGCCATCGGCGACCAGGGGGCCGGGAGCTACCTCGACTCTCCGGCGCAGCTCATCTCCGGACACACCTACTACCTGCGGGTCCAGGCCATCCGCTCGACCGCTGCCGGCAGCTTCCTGGTGGCCGAGACCGACGTGGCGACCTACCTGGTTCCGTAGGGCGCCGCTGCAGCCCTCGTCTCCCGCCCGGTTCCACCGGGCGGATCCAACGATCAACCATTGCCCAGGTAGGGGTCTGGATTCCCCCGGGGTGCAATTCCTGGCCCCTATCTGCCCGCAAATCGGCCGGTTTGGGCCTCTCCTTGATCGTTAGATCCACCGGGCGGAACTCGTCCTCGTCCGGCACCCCGGTCCACGACCGATAACTGACCGATAAGGTCCCAACCTCACCATGCCGACCATGCCAGCGGCGAACCGGACGAGCCCGATCCACGAGGCGACCCGTCAGGCGCTCTGGGTGAACGACACCACCGGCAGGGAGCTGCGCCTCGCCCGGATCGCCGCTGGCAAGACGCAGCAGCAGATATCGGTCGTCCTGGGCTGCTCGAAGTCCGAGGTGAGCAGGCGCGAACATGGCCTCGTCCGCACGCTGAGCGTGGTGGAGGTCAGTCGGCACGCGGCGGCCGTGGGGCTGCGGTGCAGTGTTCGCTTCTATCCCGCGGTCCGCCGCCCGCTCGATGCTCCGCAACTCGCACTCCTCGCTCGGCTGCGGCAGCGAGCCGCGGCCGACTGGCGCTGGGAGGTCGAGGTTCCCGTGCCGCGCCCGGGCGATCTCCGCGCGGCCGACGCGGTGCTGTCCACGTCGAACTGCCGCATCGTGGTCGAGGCCATCACCCGGCTCGCCGATGTCCAGGCGCAGCTCCGCGCCGCGCACCTGAAGACCCGCGACCTTGCAGCTGACCGCACGGTCCTGCTGGTATCGGCGACCGTCGCCAACCGCCGCATGATCAGGGCGGCCGGCCCCCTGCTCGACGAGGCGCTGCCCCTGCGTACCTGGGAAGGGCTGCGCGCCCTTGGCCGGGGGATCGATCCGGGCGCCGATGCGCTGATCGTCCTCTAGGGCCGCCTTGCCTCCCCGAAAAGGCTCGTCCACCAAGCGGTTCCACCGGGCGGATCCAACGATCAACCTTGGCCGAGGTAGGGGCCGGGATTCCCCCGTGGCGCAACTTCTGATACCTACCTGCCCCATAACAGGCCGCTACGGGCCCACCCTTGATCGTTGGATCCATGGGGCGGAACACCCCGCGCTACCCCCTGATGCGGTGTCGTGTATGACAGCAGACCGATGTCCCTCCGTCCCGCCGCGCGCCGGCGGCTGGGCCCCCACATGAGGCCCGGCCGCCGGCTGGGCACGGGTCCACTCGCCACATTCGGCACGCGACCCGCACGCGACCCGCACCCGACCCGTGCCGACGCGCGCCGACCCGCTGCGACCCGGGGGCCGTCGCGGATGCGCAAGCCACTCGACCCACGCACCTCCCACGCACCTCCCCGAAGCCTGTCCACAGCCCCTCCACAGGCCGTCCACACGGAAACGACCTACTCCACAATAGGTAGCGCCCCTCACCCCAAGAACCCACCATATCTTGTGGTTTTCGGGTTGACGCGGCCATCCCGCGGTCGTACACTCACCCTCCTGAAAACGCGGCGTTACCGCATACCTTTCGCGCACGTTCCGCACTTCTTCGACCCCGCCCACCCTCTTCGAGCACAAAGGAAGCAGCACCCATGGCACGCTCCGCGACCCCCCAGCAGGCGCCGGCCAAGTCCACCAACGGCAACGGTCACGGGACCGAAACGCCGGGCAACGGCAAAGGGAACGGCACCAAGAAGAGCGGCTATCACCAGCTGCGCGCCGGGGAGAAGCGGACCTGGAAGGGGCTGACCATCGAGCGCCGCTACACGCGGGTTGGGGTCGATCCGTATGACACCGTCGAGTGGGACCTGCGCGAAGCGGCCATCACCAACGAGCACGGCAAGGTCGTGTTCGAGCAGAAGAACCTGGAGTTCCCCAAGTCCTGGTCAGCCCTCGCCACCAACGTCGTGGCCAGCAAGTACTTCCGCGGCCACCTCGGCACGCCGGAGCGCGAGCACTCCGTCAAGCAGATGATCGGCCGCGTAGTGGACACCATCACCGGATGGGGCGACAAGGACCAGTACTTCGCGACCCCCGAAGACAGAGACGCATTCCACGCCGAGCTGACCGACATCCTCCTCAAGCAGCGCGCCGCCTTCAACTCGCCGGTCTGGTTCAACGTGGGGATCGACGCGCACCCGCAGTGCTCCGCCTGCTTCATCAACTCCGTCGACGACACCATGGACAGCATCCTGACCCTGGCCCACACCGAGGGGATGCTCTTCAAGGGCGGCAGCGGCACCGGCTCCAACCTGTCCACCATCCGCTCCAAGACCGAGGGGCTCAAGGGCGGCGGCTCAGCCTCCGGCCCGGTGAGCTTCATGAAGGGCTTCGACGCCTTCGCCGGCGTGATCAAGTCGGGCGGCAAGACCCGACGCGCGGCCAAGATGGTGATCCTCAACATCGACCATCCCGATGTCGAGGAGTTCATCGATTGCAAGCTGGTCGAGGAGCAGAAGGCCTGGGCGCTGATCGACGCCGGCTATGACGGCAACTTCAACGGGGGCGCCGCGTACGAATCGGTCTTCTTCCAGAACTCCAACAACTCCGTGCGCGTGACCGACGACTTCATGGAGGCGGTCGAGAAGGACGGCGACTGGACCACCCACGCGGTCGTCACCGGTGCACCGATGGAGACCGTCAAGGCCCGATACCTCCTCAACAAGATGGCCGCGGCGGCCTGGGTCTGCGGCGATCCGGGGATCCAGTACCACGACAACATCAACCGCTGGCACACATCGGCCAACACCGCGCCCATCAACGCGAGCAACCCGTGCTCCGAGTACATGTACCTCGACGACTCCGCCTGCAACCTCGCGTCCCTGAACCTGATGAAGTTCGTCCGCGACGACGGCGAGTTCGACGCCGAGGCGTACAAGCACGCGGTGCGAATCGTGCTGACCGCGCAGGAGATCCTGGTCGACAACGCCAGCTACCCGACGCCGCTGATCGAGCGCAACTCGCACGACTTCCGTCCGCTGGGGATCGGCTACGCCAACCTGGGGGCGCTGCTGATGAACCGCGGCCTGGCCTACGACTCCGATGAGGGTCGCGCCTATGCGGCGGTCATCACCGCCATCATGCAGGGCGAATCCGAGCTCCAGAGCG
>JAOUHE010000024.1 GCA_029865285.1 Chloroflexota bacterium | reverse complement strand
AGAGCCAGAGCCAGTCGCAGAGCCAGAGCCAGTCGCAGAGCCAGAGCCAGTCGCAGAGCCAGAGCGGCGAGCAGTCGGTCGGCGCCGGCACCGGCACTCCGGCCCAGAGCCAGCCCGACACGGCGATGTCCTTCGGCGGCAGCAACCCGCTGCCGACCGTGGCCTTCGGCCTGATCCTGCTGGCTTCGCTGGCAGGCCTCGCCTTCGCCAACGTCAAGGCAGCCCGCAACCGAAGCTAACGCCGCAAGGCGAAAGCCGGACTCCTGACACAGCCCCCGCTTCGGCGGGGGCTGTGTCGTTCCTGTCGCCAGAGGTCCCAGGACCCCGACGGTGCGGACTGTCAACGCAACCGTCGCGTCGTGCTCACCTGACCGCACCAGACCGGCTGTCGCCGCCCCCAGTAGGGAGTACCAAAGTCCTGGCGGCGGTGGGATACTCACCTTCCTAACTCCCCGCGGGAGCACAACCTAGGCACGCGCCAACAAACCGGATGTGGCCGACACCCTGCCCGCGTCGATGCCCCATCTGAGTTCCCACCCTCGAGGTGGGGACGCGAAAGGAACGAGACGTTTATCGGTTCATTCGACCGGTCGCAGGCAATCGACCGACCAGCAGTGCCAAGGGGGCAACGATGACTACCCGATCCACCTACTCCCGGATTCGCACCTTTCCCATCCTCGCAGCATTCTTCCTCAACCTGTTCGTCGGTCCGGTTACGCCGTTCCTGACGGCGCCCGTCGCGGCACTGGGGTCATCCACCTTCAACGCGATTGATGGCAACCTGACCGACGACGGCTCATCCGAGACCGACTGGTGTACGCCGGCGCCGAACTTCGCGCGCGGTGACGACTCGCCCAGCGGGTCGAGCGACACCTCCTTCTCGAGCAGCAACAACAAGGAAGACAGCGACATCCCGACGCTGGCCCTTGGCACGATCCCGGGTAATAAGGACGACCTCGTTCGGGAGTACGTCGCGAGCGAGACCGTCGCGGGCGACCTGTTCGTCTACCTCGCCTGGGTCCGCGCTGACTCGACCGGAACCAGCACCATCGACTTCGAGTTCAACCAATCGGACGTGGTCAGCTCGAACGGAAAGACCAAGGTCCGCACCAGTGGCGACCTGCTGGTCACCTTCGACTTCCAGGCGAACCCCGGCTCCCAGGGTGGCTACAGCGTCAACCTCGAGCTGCGCACCTGGGACGCCAACGCCGCCGACACCCCCGACCCGACCAGCTCGCCGGCCAACAAGGGAGCCTGGGTCAACCCGGTCGACCTCGATGCCTCCGGACTGGCCGAGGGGTCGGTCAACGGCAGCGACATCACCGACTGCAAGAACGGCAACAGCGCCCTGGCCACCGGCACCTTCGGTGAGGCGGTCCTGGACCTGACTGCCATCCTCGGCGGCGACTGCAAGGCGTTCGGCAGCATCTTCACCAAGAGCCGCTCGTCGAACTCGTTCAGTGCCGACCTGAAGGACCGCATCGATCCGCTGCCGGTCGACCTGTCGACCTGCTCGGACATCACCATCCTGAAGGTCGACCAGTTCCAGAACCCGGTTGGCGGCGCGACGTTCACCATCACGCCACACCCGTTCAACGCCAACCACACCGGATCGCTCGACGTCCTGGACAACACCGGACAGCAGGGCTACTCGGGCGCCGATGACGACGCCACGCCCGGCACCATCCACTTGAGCGACGTCGAGCCGTACAGCGCCAACGGCGGATACGAGATCTGCGAGAAGAGCGCCCCGTCGGCCGACTACGTCCCGGACGCAACCTGCATCACGCAGGCGGTCGGAGCCAACAGCTCCGTCACCTTTGGCCCGTTCGTCAACGAGCTGCTCTACCCCGAGCTCCGGATCGAGAAGACCCCGGACGAGGACCAGGCGGATGCCAGCGCCAATGACGTGACGGCCGGCGACTACGCGTCGTTCAGCATCACGCTGTACAACGACGGAACCGGCACCGCCAAGGGCGCCACCCTCAGTGACGACCTCCCGGCCATGACCAATGGCTGGGCCGTCCAGACCAAGAACTGGGCTGGCGCGTGTGTCATCACCGGCAGTGCGGGAGGCGCTCAGCACCTCGCCTGCGGACCCGAGGACATCGGGGCCGGCGGATCACGCACCGTCACCGTCAGGGCCTTGTCCGAGGCTCCCGATGACTGCGGCGACGTCAACAACCCGGACGCCACCGGCGACGCGACGAACGCGGACCCGGTCAACGACTCCGGCAACGTTGACGTCCTGTGCGGTGACCTCGACGTGGAGAAGTCTCCCGACGAGGACGCGCAGAAGCCCACTGCCAACGACATCTACGCAGGTGACGATGCGATCTTCAGCATCGTGACCACCAACAAGGGCGACGGCGAGGCCCGTGGCTCCACCCTGGAGGACGACCTCCCCGCCGTGGACAACGGCTGGGCGATCATCGCCAACCCGGGCAGCGAGGACGCATGGGCAGACTGCGAGATCACCGGCAGCGCCGGTGGGGCGCAGCACCTCTCGTGCGGCCCCGAGGACATCGAGGCCGGCGGGTCGCGCACCGTGACCCTGAGTGCCACCACCACCCTCGCCGACTGCGGGACCCTCTCGAACCCCGCGGCCGACGTGGACAGCACCAATGACGGCAACGACAGCGATTCGGGCGAGATCGACGTCCTCTGCCCCGACGTGAGCGTGGAGAAGACCACTGACACCCCGGAGATCAACGCCAGTGACGAGGCTCGCTACACCATCACGGTGAGCGCGAGCGGCATCGGCACCAGCGAGGACGTGACCCTCTACGACGAGCTGCCTCCGGTCGACGGCACGTGGTCCCAGTACAACGCGGCCTGCAAGATCGAGGGCAACATCCTCGAATGCTCGTTCGGCGACATGGAGCCGGGCGACGAAGAGGTCATCCACCTCAGCCACACCACCACCCCTGAGGACTGCGGGACGCTCTCGAACGACGTCTCGATCAGCTCACTGAAGGATCTGGACGACTCGGACAACGCGGTCCGCGACGTGGAGATCACGGTGAACTGCCCGGACATCGCGGTCGAGAAGACCGGTTCGGGGACCGTCAACGCCACCGACTCGATCTACTTTGAGATCACCGTCAGCAACAATGGTGACGGCGACGCCTACGACTTTTCGTTCAACGACACGCTGCCGGATGTGACCGGTGGCTGGACCCTGCCCACCCAGAACAACTCGCCGGCTTCGTGCGAGCTGAACGGCGTGGCTCTGTCCTGCTCGGTCGAGGACGGGATCTTCCTCGCTGGCGATAGCTTCACCGTCCGCGTCGAGGCCGACACGGCCCCGGCCGACTGTGGAGACCTGGACAACACCGCCTACGCATCGGCCTCCAACGAGGGGGACGACGCGCTCGGCAACAACTCCGATGGTCACGAAATCGTCGTGGAGTGCCCCGATCTGACGGCCTCCAAGGACGCCGATGACACCATCGTGTCCGCCGGTCAGGAGATCGGCTTCACGATCAGCGTCTCCAACTCGGATGCCGACGGCACCGGGACGGCGTACAGCGTCGAGTTCAACGACCTGTTGCCCGCGGGCAGCGGTCTGGACTGGAGCATCGACCCGGACAACGAGGATTGCGAGATCACCGGCTCGGTGGGTTCGCAGGTCCTGGAGTGCAACTTCGGTGACCTGGGGCCCGATGAGAGCGCCAGTGTCCACGTGGTGAGCGACACCACCAAGGCAGACTGCGCAACCTATCCCAACGTCGCGGACATCACCTCGACCAACCACCCTGAGCTCAACCCGAGCGACTCGGTGACGGTCGAGTGCCCGGGCCTGAACATCGCCAAGGTGGCGGACAAGTCCCCGATCGACGCCGGCGAGACGGCCAGCTTCTCGATCGTGGTCTGGAACACCGGTCCGGGGACCGCGTTCAATGTCACTATCGACGACGACCTGCCCGGTGACCTCGCCTGGAGCGAGGACAGCGACGCCTGCGAGATCGTCGATGGCGCCCTCGAGTGCTGGTGGGAGGAGCTCGGCGTGACCTCGATGCAGGACTCGCCGGCCCGTGTGACCCTATCGGCCGAGACGGATCGGTCTGACTGCGGCGACCTCGACAACAAGGCGTTCGCCAACGCGAGCAACGCCGACGAGGTCTTCGCCGAGGCGACGATCTACGTGGCCTGCCCGACGGTGGCCATCGAGAAGGTGAACAACCAGTCCGAACCGGTCCTGCCCGGCACGACCGTCTCCTTCACGCTGACCGTCAGCGTGAGTGACGGGCCGGCCAGTGACGTGGTCGTGGTCGATACCCTGCCCGCCGGATACGACGATCCGTCGAGCATCAGCGACAGTGGCGTCTGGGACGGCGGCGCGCGCACCATCACCTGGGAGCTGGGTAGCCTCGAGGACGGGGACTACGAGCTCACCTACCAGGCCGCGGTGAGCGCGGATGCCGAGCAGGGCGACGAACTGGTCAACGTGGCCGTCGTCACCAGCCCGAACAGCCAATGCCCCGACGACGAGAACCTGGCCGACGAGTGCGATGACGATTCGACCGTCCTCGTGCGCGTTCCGACCCTGGTGATCGACAAGGAGGCCGACGCCGAGGTGGTCCACTTCGTGTTCGACGTTGACGGCAGCGTGCTGTCGGTCGATCCGGAGCAGGTCACCTGGACGCTGACCTACACGCTGACCAACGGGCCGGTCTACAACGCGGTGATCACCGACCCGCTGCCCGACTTCCTGACCTTCGTGAGCGCGTCCGACGGCGGCGTCTACGCCGACGGCGTCATCACCTGGGAACTCGGGAGGCTCACCGAGAGCGGCAGCGTGAGCTTCGTGACGACGGTCGATTCGGACGCCCCCGAGGTGAATCCGATCGAGAACGTCGCGACGATCGTCTCTGACGAGACTGCGCCCGATGACGGCGTCGACTCGATCAGGATCACCAGCGAGCAGGTCGAGGCAGGCACCTCGACACCGTCCGCCAGCGTGCCGGACTCCGCGATCAGCTTCACCCCCGCTGGGCAGCCGATCACGATCCCGGTTGAGCTGATGGCGGCGCTCTTCCTGCTCAGCCTCGGAGGCCTCGCCTTCGCGAACGTCAAGGCGGCTCGTCGCCGCCGCTAGGAACCCGATGCACCCGGGCGGGTCTATGATCCGCCCGGGTGATTGATCCAGCCCCCCTGGCAGGGACGGGGTAGAGGTTCGCCTCTACCCCGTCTTCTGATGTGCGCGGAAATCGCGCCCTCAGGCGCACCGCGGAGCCGCGCGACCGCGAACCGCCCTACTGCGGATCCTCGTCGTCGGCGTGGCTCCCGTTCGACGTGGAGCCGGGATCCTGCGAGGCTCCGCGGGCCGGGCCGAATGTCGCCGCATCCAGTGCACGCTCCAGGCCGTTGCGAGCAGACGGCGGCGCGTCGGCGAGAAGATCGGTCAGGACGACCACGTGCCGCTGCATCTCGTCGGCGTCCTGCCGTCCGATCGCCATGCCATCCGTGGAGAGGCGATCCTCGGCCGCCTCCGCCGCAATCGCGGCGCCGGCGGCTCGCTGCCACTCCCCGCGCCGGGCCAGCTGCTCGACCTCCTCCAGGCGCTCGTCAAGTGCCTGGGCCAGCAGGTCGTGCCGAAGCGCCGGTGAGGCGATCCGCAGCCGAATGTCCTCAAGCTGCAGCTTCATCGAGTAGAGAAGATCGCCCGGCACAGCATCCTGTGCGGCGGCTCCGACGGCGGACACGCTGAGCGCGGTGGCCAGCGAGGCGTACAGCACTGCGCGGCCGAGCCTGCCCATCTCGCGCTGTGGCCGCGGCTCGGTGATCAGGCCCTCGCGCAGGGCGACGTGGCGGTTGACCAGGTCGGCACGCAGGCGCCGGCGATAGAGCGGATCCGGGCGCACCTCAGCAGCCGCGCGCTCAAGAAGCCGTGCGACCCGGTCGTCGGGCTGCTTCACGGGCGCCAGGCGGTTCATGACGCGCCTCGGTCGCCGTCGGCCAGGCGGCGGCGCAGGCTAGCGACGGCCCGGAAGGTGAGGCCGCGGATGGTACCGGCCCGGCGCCCCATCACCTGGGCGGCTTCCTCGGCAGAGAGGCCGGCCGCGTAGCGCAGCGCGATCGCCTCCTGCTGGTCGGGAGTGAGGGTGGTGATCGCCGAGCGGAGCTCGCGAATCGCCTCGCCGTGCAGCGTGATGGCATCCAGGCCGTCGCCGACGCCGTGCTCGCGGGCGACGTCCAGCGATTCGTGCGACCGATGGCGACGGACGTGGTCGATCACCGCATTCCGCGCGATGCGGAAGGCCCACGCCTCGAACGGCCGACTGCCGTGACGGTAGCGCGGGAGGTTGGTGACGATCCGCTCGAAGACGAGTTGGGTGATGTCCTCGGCATCCTCGCGCCGGCGCAGGCGCATCGCGGTGTAGCGGTAGATCCGATCGACCAGGGCGTCGTAGAGGCGGGCCACCGCCTCCGTGCTGCCTGCCGCAGCTGCTCGTGCCAACTCGTCAACCCCCGCCTCGGGCAATGTCGACGGGACCATCTCCGGCGCGGCGGGGCGACGGAGATCGGCCTCGCGCAGGGCCTCGGCAACGAACGCGCTCATCGGTCGCTCACGCATGCGGAAGCGGGCACCTCTCGTGTGGGCAGCACCACGGTCCCCCTGCGGTCGAGCCTATCACCGATCAGCGTCCGGGGCCACCTCCGTGGTGCCTCGACGCACCGGTGTCATCGGTCAGATCAGGGCGAGCTCGCGACCGACCTTTTCGAACGCGGCCAGGCAGGTGGCCAGCTCTTCGCGACTGTGCTCTGCGGTGACGATGGTGCGCACCCGCGACCGGTCGTCGGGCACAGTCGGGAAGCCGATCCCCTGAGCGAATACGCCCTCTTCGAAGAGGCGGTCGGAGAGCTGCATGGCCAGCGCGCCGCTGCCGGCGATGACCGGCGTGATGGGCGTCTCCGAGGCACCGATGTCGAAGCCCAGCGCGGCCAGGCCGGCCTTGAAGTAGCGGGTGTTCTGCCAGAGCCGCTCGATCAGTTCCGGCTCGCTCTCGAGCACGTCGATGGCCGCCAGGCAGGCGGCCGCCACGGCCGGTGGATGGGAGGTCGAGAAGAGGAATGGGCGAGCCCGATGCTCCAGCATCTGGCGCAGCACCAGCGGTCCTGCGACATAGCCGCCGAGAACGCCGATCGCCTTGGAGAGGGTCCCCACCTGGACATGCACCCGGCCGTGCAGGCCAAAGTGATCGATGCTGCCGCGTCCGTTGCGGCCGAGCACGCCCGATGCGTGCGCGTCATCGACCAAGACGATCGCCTCGGCAGCTTCCGCGGCCTCGACGATCTCCGGCAGCCGGGCGATGTCGCCGTCCATGCTGAAGACCCCGTCGGTGATTACCAGGACCGTGCGCTCCGCCCCGCCGGGAGCGCCCCGCACCTCGGCGAGGGCGGTCCGCAGCCCTTCCATGTCCGCGTGCGGGAAGACGCGCCGCTCGGCCTTGGTGAGGCGGATGCCGTCGATGATGCTGGCGTGGTTGAGCGCGTCCGAGACGATCACCGCGCCCTCGGGGGCGAGGATCGGGATGACGCCGGTGTTGGCGGTGAAGCCCGACTGGAAGGTGAGCACCGCCTCGGTGCCCTTGAACTCGGCAAGCCGACGCTCAAGCTCCTCGTGGAGGGACATCGTGCCCGCGATGGTGCGCACCGCGCCGGAGCCGGCACCGAAGCGACGCACCGCATCGATCGCGGCCTCTCGCAGCTTCGGATGGGTGTTGAGCCCCAGGTAGTTGTTGCTCGACAGCGTGATCACCTCGCGCCCGTCGATCACGCAGCGGCTGCGCTGCTCGCTCTGCACTACCCGCAATCGTCGGAAGAGACCCTTGGCCTTCAGTTCCTCGATTTCGGCGGTGAGGAAGGCGAGCGGGTCACGGGACCGGGCGGAACCGGGCGGGGAGGCGAGCGTGTCGGTCATGGCAGGAGCACCACCTTTCCGGCGTGACGGGAGGCGATCAGTTCGAAGCCGCGCTCCCAGTCGGCGAGGTCGAAGCGATGGGTGATGATCGGCGTGACGTCCAGGGCTCCGGATCGCAGGAGCGCCTGCGTGCGTTCCCAGGTGTCGTAGATGCGGCGGCCATAGATGCCGTGGATGCGCAGCCCCTTCTGGATGACGAAGTCGGAGAGATCGACGCGCACCGGCTCACCGAAGATGCCGAGCAGGCTGATCCGGCCGCCCCGGGTGATGGCGGCCAGGGCCTGGTCGAGCGCCGCCTGCGCACCACTCATCTCCAGGACCACCTCCACTCCGTCGCCGTTGGTGGCCGCAGTGATCCGCTCGACCGTGGCGGCGTCGCGGGCGTTGAGCGCCAGGTCGGCGCCCATGGTGCGCGCCAGGTCGAGCCGGTAGTCCTCGGTGTCGGTGGCGATCACCAGCGCGGCGCCGGCGGCGCGCGCGATGCCGACCGCGCACAGGCCGATCGGCCCGCAGCCGGTAACGAGGACGGTGCGCCCCTCGATCGGCTCGGCGAAGGCGGCGTGCACCGCGTTGCCCATCGGCTCCTGGAGGGCCACGACCGCGGGGTCGAGCCCGTTGCTCTCGATGGCGTTGGCCTGCGGGATGACCACGTACTCGGCGAAGCCGCCGTCCACGTGCGCCCCGATCACTCGCAGGTTGTGGCACAGGTGCATGTCGCCCCGGCGGCACTGTGCGCAGGTCCAGTCCACGATGTGGCTCTCCACGCCGACCAGGTCACCTTCGCGGACCCGCGTCACGCCATCGCCGGTGCCGACCACGCGACCGGCCAGCTCGTGGCCGAGGATGGTGGGCGGCTTGAGGATCTCCCGGGCCCACGGGTCCCAGCTGAAGAGGTGGTAGTCGGTGCCGCAGATGCTGGCGGCCTCCATCTTGAGCAGCACCTCGCCGGGCCCAGGCACCGGCACCGGGCGCTGCACCAGCTCGAGCCCCGGCTCGGGGCGTGTCTTGGCCAGGGCGCGCATGGTGCGCGCGGGAGCGGCGACGGGCGTCATCGGGCGAGCTCCAGCAGCTCGGCCACGCCGGCCGCCGCGGCATGGTCGTGGGTGCGACCCGGTTCATCGACGACCGGGGTCTCGATGGCACCGATCCCCTCGATCTCGACCCGCATCACATCGCCCGCGGCCAGGTAGCGCGGCGGTTTCGCGAAGTGACCAACCCCGGCGGGGGTGCCGGTCGCGATCAGGTCGCCGGGCTCCAGGGTGATCGTCCGCGACACGAACGCGACCAGTGTCGGCACGTCGAAGATCATCTCCGCCGTGGACGAGTCCTGCCACGTCTCGCCGTTGACCGATGAGCGCATCCACAGACCAGCTGCTTCACCCAGCTCATCGACGGTGACCACGACCGGACCGATGGGCGCGA
This sequence comes from Chloroflexota bacterium, assembly GCA_029865285.1. Classification (GTDB taxonomy): domain Bacteria; phylum Chloroflexota; class Limnocylindria; order QHBO01; family QHBO01; genus CF-167. Next base: position 7,476 of record JAOUHE010000024.1, on the reverse strand, counting down.
ACCCGTCGGAGCCCTTGGCCCGCAGCCACTGCCGATCCTCGCGCTGCAGGTCACGCATCGTCACGTCGTTGAGGACGGTGTAGCCGAAGACGGCGCCCATCGCCTGGTCGCGTGCGACCCGGCTGGCGCGGCGCCCGATCACCACCGCCAGCTCGCATTCGAGATCCAGCTTGTCGGTGGCGCGCGGTCGCATGACCGGCTCACCGGGGTGGATGATCGCGTTGGCGAACTTGGCGAAGAGCATCGGGTAGGCGGGCGGTTCGACCCCCTGCTCCCGGCAGTGGTCGTGATAGTTGAGCCCCACGCAGATGATCTTCCCGGGCCGCGCGATCGGCGCCAGGACGTGCGCGGTGTCGGGGTCGATCAGCTCGCCCCGGTCGTCGCCCGACACGCTGGAACCGCCGGCCAGCAGCTCGCCGACATCGCGGGCACCGGTCGTCCCGGTCAGGTCGCGGAATCCATCATCGGTGACCAGGCCCAGGCGTTGGCCGATATCGGGCCGGGTGATGACCTGCAGCTTCACGGGGCCAGTATAGGGAGGCGGTGGCGAGCCTCGGCCGATCAGTCCTCGCTGAAATAGTCCCGTGACGAGCGCCGCAGCAGCGCGATCAGCAGCACCACGGTGATGACCAACCCGACCGGCACGAAGAGCGCCTGCCACCCGGCCGCGGACTCCGCAGGGAACTCCAGCAGGATGGGGGGCAGGCCGGCCAGCATCGGCGCCGCCAGCACCGCGATCCCGATGGCGAAGCGCCAGGCGATCTTCTTGCGCTGCATGGCGACCGTTACGCCGAAGATGACGGTCGCCAGCTCGAGCATCATGAAGATCCCGAGCAGGCTGAACGGGGCCCGTTCGCTGAAGTCAACGTACTCGATGATCCGCGGCAGCAGCAGACCCGTGATGGCCAGCAGTGCGAAGGCCCAGCCAAACCAGAGCCGGACGCCCCAGGGCATCCGCGGAGCGGGGGGTTCGGCGGAGGGCGCGGGCGTGGGAGGCATCGGCGGGATCGTAGCAGCGTGGCCCGCACCGGGCGCCCGGAGCCGATGCCGGCTGATCCTTGACAGGGGTCGCCGCGAGTTCGTATCCTCGGCCGCCAGATCGGGTTCACTCAATCGGTGCAGCCACCAGAGGAGAAGCAGCTGCCGTTCTCCGCATCGGCCCGGGCGATCGTCTTCCTCGACTCCTGGAAGTGGCTCATCTCCGGGGTCACCCTTGGCAGCGTGAAGGGCTGATTCGGGCGATGTCCGACGGCGCGCCTCCGGCCTGGGTTCGGGATGCCGTCTTCTACCAGATCTTCCCCGACCGGTTCGCCCGCTCCGAGCGTGTCACGCGCCCCGGACCGATGGAGCCGTGGGAGTCGCCACCCACCGTGCATGGCTTTAAGGGGGGCGACCTGTACGGGATCATCGAGCGGCTCGATCACATCGCTTCGCTGGGGGTGACGGCGCTCTACCTGAACCCGATCTTCGCCTCTGCCTCGAACCATCGATTCCATACCTACGACTACTACACCGTCGATCCGCTGCTCGGCGGCAACGACGCGTTGCGCGAACTGCTCGACGAGGCACACCGACGCGGCATGCGCGTCGTGCTCGACGGTGTCTTCAACCACGCCAGCCGCGGCTTCTGGCCGTTTCACCACGTGCTCGAGACCGGTCGCCACTCGCCGTACCGCGAGTGGTTCTACCTCGACCCCTCGGTCCTCACCAAGGGTCGGCCGCTGCACGCGTATCCGGAGCGATCGTTGTCGGCAGCGCTCCCGGCCGACTACGGCACGACGCACCGTGAAGGCCCTGCATCGATCAAGACGCTCGGCTACCAGGCATGGTGGAACCTTCCGGCGCTGCCAAAGCTGAACGTCGGCAACCCGCAGATGCGCGAGTACCTGCTTGGCGTGGCGGAGCACTGGATCCGCTTCGGGGCGGACGGGTGGCGCCTGGACGTCGCCGCCGAGATCGAGGACCTCACCTTCTGGGCCGAGTTCCGTCACCGCGTGCGGGCGGTGAACCCCGAGGCCTACCTCGTGGCCGAGATCTGGGACGTCTCCCCGGAGTGGCTCGGACCGGACCGATTCGACGCACTGATGAACTACCCGCTCGGCTTCGGCATCCTGGGGTTCGCGGCTGGTTCGCACCTCGATCGGGCAGTGGCCGGTGGGCACGGCGCGGTCGCCGAGGGCCTGCTCCCACTCGATGGCGCCGGCTTTGCGACGCGCGTGGAAGAGCTGCTCACCTCGTACCCGGCCGAGCACGTCGCGGCGCAGCTGAACCTGCTCGACTCGCATGACACGCCCCGCGCACTGGCCTTGTGCGGTGAGGACGAGGCGTCGCTGCGGATCGCCACGCTGCTCCAGATGGCGATGCCCGGGGCGCCGAGCATCTACTACGGCGACGAGATCGGGATGACCGGTCACGCCGATCCGGACAGCCGCCGTGCATTCCCGCCGAACGAGGGCGACTGGAACCATGGACTGCTCGCGTTCATGCGCGGGGCGGTGGCCGCCCGAGCAGCGGATCCCGCCCTCCGCGGCGACGGATACCGGACGCTGGTCGCAGGCGGCGCGGCGGTCGCATTTGAGCGCACTTCGGATGCGGATCGGGCGATCGTCGGAGCGAACGCCGGCGAGGACCCCGTCGAACTGGTGTTGCCCGGGCCGTTTGATGCCGCGCGCCTGTCGTCGCTGCTGAGTACCGATGAGCGCTCCGCGATCATTAGCGGCACTGCCGAGGGTGGCCTGGTTATCACCCTTCCCGCTCGGTGGGGCGGCATCTGGCAAGTCACTCGGTGAGCGCGGCCGCTACTCGCAAGGACAGGACCACTGCACGGGCACGAAGGGAATCTGGAGCGCGATCGAGCACCTTTGACAAGCAGCGACTGACCGGGATTCGGTCTCGGAGCTGCGGGTCCGGCAGCCTAAGATGGAGTCATGGACACACTTGCCGATCTGTTCGCCACGAACCGGATCGTCGTCCTGTCGGTCTACGGCCAGGTCTTCTTCGTCATGGGCCTGGCGATCGCCCTCCAATCGCTCAAGCGCAGTACCGTGCCGCTGGCGCGCGCGCTGCCCTGGCTGGCCGCGTTCGGCATCCTGCACGGCCTTCACGAGTGGGGCTACCTCTTCGTGCCGCTGCAGTCGGGCTACCTGCCGCTGCCGCTGACCGAGGCGCTCCTCTTCGTCCAGTTGGCCATCAAGGGCATCTCGTTCGCCCTGCTGCTGCAGTTCGGCGTCGAGCTCGTCAGGTCGACGGGCAGGCTGGCCACGCTGCCCCGCTGGCTCCCGGCGGTCTTGCTGCTGGCCTGGGGCGGCGCGACGGCGGCAGTCTCGACGTCGACAGCGGCGCAGGTCCCATCGCCGGACGCGTGGCTCGAAGCCGGGAAGATCGATGAGGCACTCAACCTTATCGGCGCTTCACTCGCCGTTGGTGATGTGCTGGGACGATGGATGCTCGCCCTGCCGGGCGCGCTGCTGGCAGCCTGGGGCCTCTGGGCGAGCGCAGCTGAGCTGGGGTCAGTTGCCCGACCACGGGTGATGGCCGGATTGCGGACGGCGGCCCTCGCATTCGGTGCCTATGCCGTGGTCGGCGGACTCCTCGGGATGCCGGCACCCTTTGCGCCTGCCTCGGAGGTCAACGGGTCGACCGTCGGCGCCGCGCTCGGCATCCCGATCGAGGTGCTGCGCTCTTTCGCCGGGCTGGTCATCGCGGTTGCCGTCATCGCGGCGCTCGATCTGTTCGAGCAGGAGACCGATCGCACCCTGGGCGAGGCGCGCGGCCGAGCAGTCCTGGCCCGCGAGCGGGAACGGATCGGCCGTGATCTGCATGACGGCGTCATCCAGTCCATCTATGCCGCGGGGCTGCATCTTGACGCCATGACAACCACCCTCGATACGGAGGAGTCGCGGGTCGCGATCCATCGCGTGATGGGCGAACTGGACCGCACGATCGCCGAGATTCGTGGGTACATCTCGGGGCTGGAGGATGAGGGCAACGACGGGCTGGACCCCGCGGCGACGATCGCCGCGGTCGCTGCCGAGATGGACCTCTCTTCGCTCGTCGTCTTCGACCTGCGCGTGCAGGACGCCTGGCTGCCTCCGCTCACGGTGGGCGATGCCGAGGAGCTGCGCCAGATCGTTCGCGCGGCATTCAGCAATACCCTGCGCCATGCACACGCGACGCGAATCGAGACGCGCCTGTGGAGCGTGGGCGCCGACCTTCGACTGCTGATCCGCGACGATGGGGCCGGGTTCGACGTGGCCTCGTCTGCGTCGAGCGGAGGCCGCGGCCTCGACAACATGCGCGGTCGCGCCAAACTGCTGGGAGGCTCGCTCACCGTCGAGACCGGTGCAGGACGCGGGACGACCGTCTCCCTTACCATGCCGTTGCCGACCTCCGGCCGCTCCGCCTGACTCCACCAACCGACACCGCTACCCGGTACCGCCGTGACCATCGCGCCACCGATTCGGATCGTCATCGCCGACGACCACGAGGTCGTCCGGCTCGGGCTGTCCGCACTGCTTGACCGAGAGCATGGATTCCGCGTCGTCGGCGAGGCCGACTCGGGTGTGGAGGCGGTGCGCCTGACGCGCGCACTGCGACCCGATGTGGTCCTGCTCGACGTCCGGATGCCACACGGCTCGGGAATCGAGGCCTGCGGCACCATCACGTCGGAGATGCCCGGTATACCGGTGGTGATGCTCACCAGCTTCTCCGACGAAGAGACGCTCTTCGCGGCCATCTCCGCCGGAGCATCGGGATACGTCCTCAAGCGCATCGGTTCGGAGGAGCTGGTGCAGGCCATCCGTACGGTGGCTGGCGGAGGGTCGATGCTCGACCCGAGCGTCACCGCCGCGGTGCTGGAACGCCTGCGATACGCGTCGCACACGGAGGAAAAGGGAACCTTCGGCGAACTCACCGAGCAGGAACGGCGCGTTTTGGCGCACGTGGCGCAGGGCATGTCGAACCGCGAGATCGCCGGTGCCATGGGTCTGGCCGAGAAGACGGTCCGCAACTACGTCAGCAGCGTCCTCGGCAAACTCTCGCTGGTGAGCCGGGCGCAGGCGGCCACCTTCGCCTTTCGCAACAAACTCGCGCAGCTCGAGGATGAGCCAGGTGATTGACCGCACGCACGCGGCGCGCCGTTCAGCTGCGGCCGCCTGGCTGCTGGTGATCTGCCTCCTGCTCAGTGCTTGCCTCGGCGAGACGCCGACGCCCAGCGCTTCACCGAGCGCAAGCGCAAGTGCGGGGGCAAGCCCGACACCTGACCCGACCGCGACGCCGCTGCCCACCGCAACCCCGATCCCGCACCTCGCCCTGCCGCCCGCGGGGTCGTCCGATTCCCGTGCGATCAGCCAGGCCGTCTCCGTCGAGCTGGAGGCGGGCGCTTCAGGACGAATCGTGCTGACGGTCACAAACCTCGGCACGACGGTGATCTCGGAGCTCGTGCTGCGCTGGCCGACGGAGTTGAGCAACACGGTCGTGCTGGCACCGTTCGCCCCGTCCGAGCAGCGCATTCGCGACGGCGGACCGCCGCTCTACCAGGAGTGGACGAAGTGGGTCGAAGGACCAGGCGAGCAGGGAGAGCCGGCCGGCACCACGTCCCTCGGCTGGGGCCCACTCCTGGTCGGCGGAACGCTCACCATCCCGCTGCTCGCCACGCGCATCGCGTCCGGTCCGATCGAATTCGACCTCCAATTCCTGGCCGGAGAGGCGCTCCTCACCGCCGACGGCGCGCCGGCCCAGATCTCCGTGTCTGTGCCCTGATGCATGCCATCCTTCCGGCCTGGACCGATCCGGACCCGGAGCTCCACGCCCGCCTCGGCCAGGTGATCGACCCAGAACGCAAGGTGCTGGCGGCGATCGAACGGATCCTGCCGCTCGCCGGCAAGCGGGTCGCCGACGTCGGGACCGGGATCGGTCACTACCCGATGCTCCTCGCGCGCCATACCGGCCGAACGTACGGGATCGAGTCCGACCAGGCGCTGCTCGAAGCGGCGCGCCAGCGAGCCACCGCCTCACACCAACCGAACCTCCGGATTGTCGAGGGCACGCCGGAGCACTTGCCGCTGCGGGACGACGCGGTGGATGTCGTGCTCTCGGGGCTGATCGAGCCCGACGACGCCTCGCTGCCCGCGATTGCGGAGGCGCTTCGGGTGTTGCGGCCCGACGGACGCCTGATCGTGATCGGTTACTACGGGCGCGACGCCATGTCCGCCCTGCTTGAGCCCGAGGTGGTGGCCCACGCCAGGGAGGCAACCCAGCGGCGCACAGGATGGTGGCTGCGTCACGGGTTCAAGATCAAGGTGGTCCACAGCCGGATCGATGTCTCCGATCCCGACGTGGCGCTCCAGATCCTGCCGCGCCTCTATGGAGACCGAGCCCTCGCCTTCCTGATGGGGCCGCATCCGCCTTCGCTGGAGCTCAAACTCGGCCTCTACCACCTCGCGGCGGCAGACGCGCGCTGACGCGCGAATCGCCGAGCGACACCGGTTGGGTGTCGGATAAGATTCGACCGTCGAAGGTCAGGCTCCTCTCCCCCCGGAGCCTGACCTTCGGCACGTCCGAGCCCGGATCGGTGCCATAATGACCCTCGGCATTCCCCACCGAGATTGACCCCTCGCGCGCCCGCGCGAGCACGGATCCGCACACGGAGGCCCGAGACGCGATGGCCACCAGCGCCCCCCGCATGAAGATCACCTACGCCACCCTGTCGGCAGACAACGAAGAGCTCCAGACCGCCTTCGACGCCGCCGTCGAGCGTGCCCGCGGCGAACTGGGCCGCTCCTACCCGATGCTGATCGGCGCCGAGGAGCGCCGTGGCACGACCGAGTTCGAGGACCGCTCACCGATCGACGCCTCCCTGGTGGTGTCGCGCTTCCCGGTCGGCACCCGGCAGGACGTGCAGGACGCAATCGACGCGGCGCGCGCGGCGTTTCCCGCCTGGCGTGCCCTCGGATGGCGCAAGCGCCTCGAATTGCTGCGCCGCGCTGCCGACCTGATCAGCGAGCGCCAGTTCGACTACGGCGCGCTGATGACCTTCGAGGTGGGCAAGAACCGCCTCGAGGCGCTCGGCGACGTCGAGGAGACGGCCGACCTGCTCCGCTACTACAGCGACGAGATGGAGAAGGCGGACGGCTTCGTGAAGCCGATGGGGTCGCTCTCGCCCTCCGAACACACCCGCAGCGTGCTGAAGCCGCATGGCGTCTGGGGCGTGATCAGCCCGTTCAACTTCCCCATGGCGCTCGCGGGGGGTCCGGCGGCCGGCGCCCTGATTGCCGGCAACACGGTCGTCCTCAAGCCGTCCTCCGATGCGCCGCTGATGGGCTACATCTTCTGCCAGGTGCTTCGCGAGGCCGGTGTGCCGGCCGGCGTCTGCAACCTGGTCACCGGGCCTGGCGAGAGCGTCGGTGCGGAGCTCGAGGAGAACCCCGGCATCGATGGGCTGGTCTTCACCGGCAGCTACGAGGTGGGAATGCGGCT
>JAOUHE010000148.1 GCA_029865285.1 Chloroflexota bacterium | reverse complement strand
CCTACGCCAACCCCGACCCCGGAGAATCAGCCACCAACTTTCGTTGACGGGCCGGAAGTCGAAGTGGCCATTGCAGTTGGCGGCCAGCCTGACCCGCTGGATGCCGTCGACCCGGAAGGGGAGCCACTGACCTACGCCGTGACCGATGGCAGTCTTCCCGAAGGCCTGGTGCTCAACGGAGACGGAACGTGGACGGGTGGGGCCGAGACGCCGGGAAGCTACGCCGTATCAATCAGCGTCTGCGATCCGGCGAATGCATGCGACGGAGCCGTTCTTTCGATCACGGTCACGGGTAAGACGCTGCCCTCCACCAACCTGGTGCCCGTGGCGGGCACGCCTCTTGGCGCAAGCACCGTCATCCTCATCGGGTTCGCGCTTGTCGTGCTCGCCGAGGTGATGTGGATAGGTACCGCCACGACGCCCGACCAGCGCCGAACTGGGGCACGCTGTGGGCAGCTGACCCTACGGGGTGTGCGCTGCCGGCGGGCGGCCAATCACATGGACGTGAGTCCCGACGGGGCAGTCTACTGTTGGCAGCACGGCGAGCTCCCACCGCGAGGGTAGGCCTCGGCACCCCCGGACCGACTTCTGAGCATGCGGGGGCTAACTGGCAGCCATCGACATGGGTTCGAATCCGGTCGTCGCCTCCAGCAATCTAGGCGCGAGCACGGGCGCGGTGCGTGACGGCGACGCGGCCGGTCCGTACACTCTCTCAGGTGAGCGACTGCCAGAGCTGCGGAACAGAGAACCCGGAGCACGCGCGCTTCTGCCTGGGCTGTGGGACCGTTCTGGTCGCGGCCGGTCCTCGCCGGGGCGAGGAGCGAAAAGTCGTTTCGGTCCTGTTCGCCGACCTGGTCGGATTCACCGCCGCGTCGGACCGGGCGGACCCCGAGGAAGTGCTTGCGACCTTGCGCCCGTACCACGCCCTGTTGCGAACGGAGATCGAGCGGTACGGCGGCACGGTCGAGAAGTTCATCGGGGACGCGGTCATGGCCGTCTTCGGTGCACCGATCGCCCATGAAGACGATGCGGAGCGGGCCGTCCGCGCCGGGCTGCGCATCACCGAGGCGCTCGCCGAACTCAACGCGGACCGACCGGGCACCGAACTGGCGGTACGGGTGGCGGTAAACACCGGAGAGGCCATCGTCAGCCTCGATGCTCGCCCGGATCACGGAGAGGGCATGGTCGCTGGCGACGTCGTGAACACCGCGTCGCGCCTCCAGCAGGTCGCGCCGGTGGGCGCGGTGGTGGTTGGCGAAGCGACACAGCGGGCCACAAGCCAGATGATCGACTACGAACCGATGGACGCCGTGGAGGTCAAGGGCAAGGTCGAGCCGATCCCAATCTGGCGCGTGACCGGCGCACGGAGCCGATACATCGTCGAGGTGGACCGGCCGACGAGTCCATTCATCGGCCGCGCCAGCGAGCTCGAGATGCTGAAGCAGGCCTACCTACGGATGGTCCGGGAGGAATCGGTCCAGCTCGTGACCGTCACCGGCGAACCGGGGGTGGGCAAGAGTAGGCTGATCGGCGAGTTCTTCAACTTCGCCGACGCCGAGCCCGAACTGTTCTTCTGGCGCAGTGGACGGTGCCTGCCGTATGGCGACGGGGTGACATTCTGGGCCCTGGGCGAGGTCATCAAGGCCCAGGCCGGGATCCTGGAGACCGATGCCGCCGAGGTGGCCGATGCGAAGCTCCGCGGGGCCGTCGAGCTCGTGGTCGAGGACGCCAAGGACCGCGATTGGATCCAGGACAACCTGGCCTCGCTGGTCGGATCACGGCCGGGGAGCACCACCTCGTCCGACCGGACCGAGGCCTTCTCCGCCTGGCGCGCATATCTCGAGGCGATGGCCGCGTTCCGACCGTTCATCCTGGTCATCGAAGATCTGCACTGGGCCGACGACGCCATGCTCGAATTCGTCGAGTACCTGGCGGACTGGGCGTCCGGAGTACCGCTCCTCGTCCTGTGCACCGCGCGCCCGGAACTGTACGAACGCCGCCCGGGCTGGGGCGGCGGGAAGCGCAACTCGACAACCGTGGGACTGTCGCCACTCCACCCCGAGGAGATCGGGGCGCTCGTCTCGGGCATGCTCGAGGAAACGCTGCTGCCCGCCGAAACGCAGGCAGCCCTGCTGGAGCGTGCGGGCGGGAACCCCCTCTACGCGGAGGAGTTCGTGCGGATGCTGACCGACCGCGGCATTCTCCGGCGGAGCGGTCATGCCTGGCACATCGTGTCGGATGGCGAGATCCCCGTGCCGGAAACTGTCCAGGCCCTGATCGCCGCACGCATGGACACCCTCAGCACGGAGCGCAAGTCGCTGATCCACGACGCCGCCGTCGTGGGCCGCATCTTCTGGCCAGGGGCACTGGCGATGATGGGTGGGTCGGAGCCGGGCGACGTGGTCCAGGGCCTCCATGACCTTCTCCGGAAAGAGCTTGTCCGCCCGGTCCGCCGCTCATCCATGGAGGGCCAGGACGAATTCACCTTCTGGCACATCCTGGTCCGCGACGTTGCCTACGCCCAGATCCCACGTGCCCAGCGGGCGGCGCGGCACCTGCGCGCAGCCCAGTGGATCGAGCGCGCCGCCGGTGAACGCGTGGAGGACCACGCTGACATCCTGGCCCACCACTACGTCCAGGCAATCGAGATGGGGGGAGTTGAAGAAGCCGGTGTGAGGGAGGCGGCACGCCGGTACCTCTACCTGGCCGGGGAGCGGGCGTCTCGTCTGGATCTGGCACGTGCCGAGGCCCTCTACCGCCGCGCGCTGGAGTTGACCCTGCCCGAGGATGCTCTGTATCCGCAGCTTCGATTCCGGCTCGGTCAGAACGCCTTCCAGGTGGGTCGGACCCTCGAGGCGGTGACCGAGGTTCGGGCCGCCCGGGATGTCTTCCTGGAGCGCAACGAGCCTGTTCGTGCCGCAGGAGCGATGACCTTCCTGGCGATCGGCCTTCGCTTCCGGAACGAGATCGCCGAGAGCCGAGTCGTACTTGACGAGGCGCTGCGGATTCTGGAAGCTGCGCCGCCGGGTCCCGAGCTGGCTGAGGCCTACCAGGTTCGCGCGGGTGACGCAATGCTCTCGTCCCATCACGACGATGCCGTCTCATTTGCGCAGAAGGCCATCGACATCGCGGAGGCGGTCGGATTGGAAGAGCTCAAGGTGCGGCCCCTCCAGATGCGGGGCTGGGGGCGGTTCGGACAGCGCGATGTTGACGGTGCGCGGGACGACCTGCGCACCGCGGTCGAGCTGGGCCAGGAGAGGGGCCACCCCGGCGATACGTCGATCGCCTTCGTGAACTACGGCGGGTATCTCTGGACCATGGACGGGCCGGAGGCTGGCCTCCGGACATACGAGGAAGGCCAGACATTCGCCCGGCGCCGCGGCCAGAACGCCAATGTGACCTGGTCGCGAGGGGAGAGCACATGGTGCATGTACGAACTGGGCCGGTGGGACGACCTGATCGCGGCAGCCGACGAGGTCGACGTCGCCGCGAGAGCGGGCGACTGGCCACAGCCTCCGTTACTTGCCCGGCCGCAGCGGGTCAAGGTCCTGCTCTACCGCGGCCACCTCGACGAGGCGGCAACGCTTTCGGCAGAGACCGTGCCCGCCGCGCGGAGCGTGGGTGACCCCCAACTACTCATACCGGCGCTCGAAGCGGCGGCCCTGGTCGCCGCGGCCCAGGATCTGATCGACGAGGTCGGTGCGCACCTTCGCGAGATCCGCGAAGTCACCCAGGCCGGCAATTTCGTTGTCCAGGCCAACAGCACCGAGCTCATACGCCTGGCGTGCCGAATCGGCGACCTCGAACTCGCCCACCTACTGCTGGACGACCAGCCCGAGATTCCGGGGCACATCCTGAATGGCGCTCTGACTGGCCAGGCCGAGATCGCCGAGGCCGAAGGACGTCTGGAGGAGGCGGTCGGCGCCTACGCCAGGGCCGGGGACGCCTGGGAGGCGTTCGGGAACGTCATCGAGCACGGACGCGCGCTGTTGGGCGTCGGGCGCTGCCTCGTGAAGCTTGGCCGCCTGCAGGAGGCCGCCAGGCCACTTCGCATGGCGCGCGAGATCTTTGCGAAGCCCGGTGCCGTCGTCCTGGTCGGCGAGGTGGACGATCTGCTCGCCGACGCCGACGCGACCGCCCGGGCTGGCTGACTTTGAGAGGGCTCAGGCTGGCTCTGCGTCGACGAGTGGCCAGACCTCGATCGGCTCCTGAC
>JAOUHE010000146.1 GCA_029865285.1 Chloroflexota bacterium | reverse complement strand
TCGAGCGGGATGATGGTCGACTGGTTGAGGGCCGCGTCGTACGAGTCGCTGATCAGATGCTCGACCGCCTCTGCGATCACCGCGGCACGCCCGACGAACCGATCGATCACATGGCGCGGCGCCTTGCCGGGGCGGAACCCGGGCACTCTCGTGCGCTCGGCGACGTGGCGGTATGCGGTCGCGAAGGCGTGGTCCACCTCTGCGGCGGGGACCTCGATGTCCAGGGCGACCTTCGAGCCGGGCTCGGGACGGGTGGCGACGGTGACCAATGCTGCTCCTGCGGTGTGACTTCGAAGGCGACGGGGTGGGCGAGGCTTGGTGGGCGAGGCGAGATTCGAACTCGCACGTCTTGCGACACCGGCTCCTAAAGCCGGCGCGTCTGCCGTTCCGCCACTCGCCCGCTGACGTGTGGATCGGCGGATGCCGTCGGGGGAGTCTAGCAAGGGCGAACCGCTTCCCGCTTTCCCCGAAACGAGCCCGGCGCGAATTACCGGTTCCCTGGCGCCCTGATCCGTCCTTCGAGCATTGACGGCGCACCTACACTTCCCGCACCGTCGCACGTCGCGGTGGTGGCCTCCCGAGCCGGGGTAATCGGCCCGTCGGGACGACCAGGAATCTGCAGGGTTCGGAGGAGAGGGTTTCATGGCTTCCGCGTCACATACCGCCCAGGCGGGGGCTGACGAACGTCAGCTCGCGGGCCTCGGCTATCGGCAGCAACTCTCCCGATCGATCGGGCTTTTCTCGAACTTCGCAGTGGGATTCACCTACCTGTCGCCGGTGGTCGGGGTCTACTCCCTGTTCGCCTTCGGACTGGCGACCGGCGGTCCTGCGTTCATCTGGTCGGTGCCGATCGTGGTGGCCGGCCAGTTCATGGTCGTCTTCACCTTCTCGGAGATCGCATCGCAGTTCCCGCTGGCGGGCGGGATCTACCAATGGTCCAAGCGCCTGGTGGGTCCGCGTTATGCGTTCGTCTCCGGGTGGATGTATACCGCCGCGCTCCTGGTCACGGTTGCCGCCGTGGCCTACGCCGCCAACACGTTCGCGGCCCCCCTCTTCGGCTGGGAGAACACCCCGACGAGCACGGTGCTCATGGCGGTGACCGTCATCGTCGTCGGCGGCATCCTGAACATGCTCGGCATTCGCCGACTCGCGCTCCTGGCTCGGGCGGGCCTGGTGGTCGAGATCCTGGGAACCCTGGGGCTTGGCGCCTACCTGCTGCTCTTCGACCGCAACCAGGACTTCGGCGTCATCTTCGACACGATGGGAGCCGGCGGCGGCGAGGGCTACCTCGGCGCGTTCCTGGCGGCGGCACTCTTCAGCGTGTGGATCTTCTACGGGTTCGAGGCCTGCGGCGACATCGCCGAGGAGGTCCACAACCCGTCCCAGAAGGTGCCGCGCGCCATGCAGATGACACTGGCCGTCGGCGCTGCGACCTCGGCCTTCCTGGCCATCGCCCTGATCCTGGCGGTGCCAGATATCGGAGCGGTCATGAGCGGAGCCGATGCGTCCCCGATTGACTCGATCCTGCTGGCGAACTTTGGCGACACCGGGGCGACGATCGCGCTGGCGCTGATCCTGTTCGCCTTCGTGTCGTGCACGATCGCCATCCAGGGTGCGGCGATCCGCCTCGTCTACTCCTTTGCGCGGGACGGGATGGTCGTCGGTTCACACGCCTTGTCGACAGTGCACCCGCGCCTGCACATGCCCCCCGGGGCAGTGCTCGTGGCCGTGCTCGTGCCCGCGGTGATCACGCTCCTGCCGTCGGCGACGGTCGCGATCATCATCGCCTTCGCCGTGGTCGGCATCTACGTCGGATTCCAGAGCGTCGTCCTGGCATCGATCATCGCTCGCACCCGCGGCTGGCGGCCGAGTGGATCGTTCACCCTCGGACGCTGGGGGATGTTGGTCAATGTCGTGGGCCTGGTCTATGGCGTATCGGCCATCCTGATCCTGTCGTACAAGAGCGGCGAAGGGTACGACATCTTCTTCGACCGCTGGCTGGTCCCGATCAGCACGGGAGTCGTGTTCCTGATTGGCCTTGTCTACCTGCTGGTCTTCCGGCCCTCGGAGAACATCCGGGACGACGCGCGGCCTGACTCCTCGGATATGGGGTAGCCGACCTGGGTACAGGCGGCGGGCGACGAACGCCCGGTCAGGTCCGCGAGGACCAGCCGGCGTAGTCGTCCGTCGCGGGCCCGGCGGTGCCGGAGGTTGATGGCCTTTTCGTCGCCGGGCGATCTGCCTCGGCCGTCAGGAAGCGTTCGATCGCTTTCCGCGCGAGGGCCGCAGCCAGCAGGGTGAGCACCGTCTCGGCGGCGACCCACGCGCTGCGCTGTGGCCCGGGAGGTCCGTCGACCAGCTGCTTGGCAAGCACCTTGCGGGCCTTGCGATCCTTCACCGGCTCGCGGCGCCACCTGCGCAACTCCTCGACCAGGCCGGCGCGAGCCGCGGCGCCAGACGCACCTGCCGCCTCGGCCATGACATCGACCCAGGCCTGCATCGGTCCGGGGAGGGCGTCATACGCCTGCTCGGCGTCCCGCGACGCGGCACGGCCGCGGAGCATGCGGAATACCCGGCGCGGGCCGCCGGCGACGAGAAAGACAACGCCGGCCGCCATCCCGATGACCGGGAGCGGGTTCTCGCGCAGGCGCGCGGGGACGTCGAGCGCTGAGCGCAGATCCGCCGCAGTGGCCTCGAGTTCCGCCCGCCGAGCGGCGATCTCTACTCGCGTCCGATCAATCGTTTCGCCCACGCGACCTCCTCCTTGACCGATGCGATCGTCTCCTCGGGTGGACCGATCTTGATTCGCCGCGCTCCGCGCCACGCCAGGAAGCCGGCGAGCAGTACCAGCGCGATCACGACGATCAGCGCCATCAGCCAGCCCGGCCAGCCGGTCAGCGCCGCGAGGCCCAGGATCAGCGCCATCACCGTGGCGATCAGCGCCGCGAAGAGCAGCACGAATGCGATGAGCAGCATGACCACGCCGCCCTTCGCGCGGGACAGCATGGCGCCCATCTCTTGGCGGCCGTGCTCGAACTCGAGCTTTGCGAGTCCCACCACCCCGGAAACGAGCTGCCGCACCAACGCGAAGACACTCCGCTTTGGTCGGACAGCACCGGGATCGGTCATCTCACCTCCGCTGGGGCGTCGCGGCGGGAGCCGCGCGTGGCGACCCGATTCTACCAAGCCCCCGCGGTTGCGCCGAATCGGGACGATCTCCACCGGCGGGCAGCGCGTCACACCGGGCTGTCGCCACGCCAGCCTCCACTGGGCTATCCTGTCGCGCCACATGACCAAGCGACGAACGTCCGGCATCCAGCGGCGATCACGCGCCTCCAGCGAGGCGATGACGCGGCGCGTCGGCGAGGGCGGCTCGCCGATGGATTGGCGCATCCTGCTGATCGGGGGCGTCCTCGTCCTCGGCGCCGTCGTGGTGCTCGTCCTCCTGCTGTTCGGTGGAGGTGGCGGCGGCCCTGTCGCTGGCGTCGGCCAGCGACAGGCGGACGACGGGCGCGGACATATCACCGAGGGAACCGCCGGTGGCCCCTACTCATCGAAGCCGGCCACGTCTGGCGAGCATTGGGCATCGGTCCAGAACTGGGGCATCTACTCGACGGCGCTTCCCGAGGAGGCGGCGCTCCACAACCTGGAGCACGGCGGCCTGGTGATCTGGTACCAGCCGGCGAAGCTGGCTGATGGCGAGCTGGGTGCGCTGACCGCCTACATGCAGGCACAGGTCGCGTCGGAGCGCTACAAGGTCATCCTCACGCCCTGGGGCGGAAGCGATTTCGGCCACCCGATCGCCGTCACGTCCTGGAACTGGCTCCTCTACCTCGACACGGCCGAGGTCGACCAGATCCGCGCCTTCCTCGACGATCACTACGGCGACGCGCCGGAGCCCTTCGGTGGCCCTGGCCGTCCCGGCGGCTGACGGCGGACCACTGCGGCCTGGCCGCGCGCGGTTGACCCTCCGCGCCCACTCCGCCATCATTCGCCCGGGCGGCTAGCTCAACGGCAGAGCAAGTGACTCTTAATCACTAGGTTCAGGGTTCGAATCCCTGGCCGCTCACCACTCATTCAAGCGCGAAACCGGGCCTACGAGGGTCCGGTTTCGTTCGATGAGGGCCGGGGTCGCCTGCACCTACAGAGGCGGGTCATACAAAGCCAGCTCGTCATCTGTCGGCGGCTGGAAGATGCCTCGATACTCCTTCATGTGGCTCTCGGTGATTGCGAGGCCCCC
>JAOUHE010000145.1 GCA_029865285.1 Chloroflexota bacterium | reverse complement strand
TCACTATCGGCGCCGATGCCCTTCGTGCCGACGGATTGACGCTCGGCGCAGAGCAGCGCTTCACCTTCACCACCGAGACGGCCCCGCGCATCACCGACTTCGAGATCCGGATGGTGGCCGGCGGACGGGGCGCCGAGGAATTCAACGGCGATGATGCGGCCGTCACGAGCGGCGGACTGCGCGCCGATACGGCCGCGGATGCCAGCGCCTCGACTTCGGTGACGGTCGGCTTCAGCGCCGAGATGAACCGCGACGAAGTGGAACGCGGCTTCACCATCACGCCGACGGTGCCGGGCGTCTTCGCCTGGCGGGGCTCGACGATGACCTTCTCTCCGGTCGAGCGCCTCGTCTCCGACGCGCGCTACGCGGTGACGGTGGTCGGCGCGCATGACACATCCGGCAACCCACTCGGGGGCGATCAGTCCTTCTCGTTCACCACCCGAGCCGGGGCGCAGGTCGTCAAGGTCTCGCCGGGCATCGGCGAGACCGGGGTGTCGGCCAGCGAGGTCACGCTCTGGTTCAGTCAGAAGGTGCACGCGGCTTCGGTCGTCGCGGCGCTGTCGGTTCGCGATGCGACCGCCGGGTCGGCCGTTGCCGGCAGCGCGGAGTGGAATGGGGCGACCACGCAGCTGCGCTTCGTGCCGGCGCGCGCCCTGGCAGCAGGGCACCGGTTCGAGGTCAAACTGTTGCCCGGTGCCGTGGATCTGGATGGGAACCCCATCGAGATGACGTGGTCCTTCACCACCAAGGGAGCGGCCGCTCGCCCCCGCGTCGCGCTGCCGCCGACCCCCTCGTCGCCGACGCTGATCGGCTATGCCCTCAACCAGGTGAACGCGGCCCGCGCCGCCTATGGCCTCGGGCCGCTGGTGCTCGACGCGGCGCTCACCGCAACGGCCACGGCGCACTCGCAGGAGATGGTCCAGTACAACTACTTCAGCCATAACAGCCTGGACGGGACGAGCTTCCAGCAGCGCCTGCGCGACGCGGGGCTCGGCTTTGGCTGGTCTGGTGAAAACATCTGTTCGTCGGGGCGGAGCGGCACCGCCGGCCTGGACTGGTGCCACGCCACCTTCATGGCCGAACCGTATCCCGGCTACGCCAATCACATCGGCAACATCCTCTCGACGCACTTCACCCGGGTCGGCATCGGGATCGTGCAGAGCGGTTCGCGCATCGTCATCAGCTGGGACTTCACCGACTGATCACGCTCCCCGGAACGTCCGGGGACGGGTGCTACACTCCCTGACCGATGCCCCCCAAGAAGCGCGCCAGCGCACGTTCCCACGGTGACCTGGTGATCGTGGAGTCGCCCGCCAAGGCGAAGACGATCGAGCGATACCTTGGCCCCGGCTACACCGTCACCGCCTCCTACGGTCACGTGCGGGACCTTCCCCAGCGTTCGCTGGGGGTCGATCTCGAAAACGATTTTGCCCCGCGCTACGAGCCGCTGAAGGAACGCCGGCGTGAGCTCGATGCGCTGGCGACCAAGGTTCGTGCAGCCGACGTGGTGTGGCTTGCCACCGACCTTGACCGCGAGGGCGAGTCGATCGCGTGGCACATCGCCGAATACGCCGAACTGGATCCCGATCGCACGCGGCGTGTCACCTTCAGCGAGATCACGAAGGCCGCCATCACGGCAGCATTCGAGCATCCCCGGGCGATCAACCGCGACCTGGTGGATGCGCAGCAGGCGCGACGGATCATCGATCGCCTGGTCGGCTACAAGCTCAGCCCGCTGGTGAGCAGCAAGATCCGACGCGGCCTCTCGGCTGGTCGCGTGCAGAGCGTCGCGGTCCGACTGGTCGTGGAGCGTGAACGGGAGATCGATCGCTTCGTGGCGGAGGAGTACTGGTCTCTCGCCGCCGATCTGTCGCGGCGCGAGGCGGCCGGACGGTTCTCGGCCGAACTCACCAAGATCGACGGCAAGAAGGCACGTGTCACTTCCGGTGACGAGGCCGGCGCGCACGAGGCGGCACTGCGGAAGGCTGAATTCCGGGTCGCGACGGTCAAGCGCGAGGAGGTGAAGCGCTCCGCGCCACCCCCGTTCACGACCAGCACCCTCCAGCAGGAGGCGTCGCGCAAGCTCGGCTTCGGTGCCCGTCGCACCATGAGCGCAGCGCAGCGCCTCTACGAGGGGATCGCGCTGCCGGAGGGGCAGGTGGGCCTGATCACCTACATGCGCACCGACTCGCTGTCGATCGCCGCCGGCGCCGTGGCCGACGCCCGAGACGTCATCGGCGCGCGTTTCGGGGCCGACTTCGTACCCACCCGACCGAATGCATATCGCGCCCGAACACGGGGCGCCCAGGAGGCCCACGAGGCGATCCGACCCTCGAGCTTCCAGCGCAGCCCCGAGTCGCTCGAGGGACATCTGAAAGCAGACGAGCTCCGCCTGTACGAGCTGATCTGGCGTCGTGCCATCGCGAGTCAGATGGCACCGGCGCGCTTCGCCCAGGTGGGGGTCGACGTGACCGCGGACCGCTACACGCTCCACGCCGGAGCCCGGAAGCGCGTCTTTGACGGCTACCAGGCGGTCTATGTCGAGGGGCGTGACGACGAAGAGGATGAGCGCCTGACGGTGCTGCCGAGCCTGGTCGAGGGCGAGCCCCTCGATCTGATCGAGCTGGCCTCGGAGCAGCACTTTACCCAGCCGCCCCCTCGCTTCACCGAGGCGACGCTGATCAAGGCCCTCGAGGAGCACGGCATCGGCCGTCCCTCGACCTACGCGCCAACCATCGAGACGATCCGGGCCCGCGGCTACGTCACGATCAAGGAGCGCCGCCTGTTCCCCGAGGAGTCGGCGCTGCGTGTCACCGACCTGTTGGTCGAGCACTTTCCCGAGGTGGTGGATGTCGACTTCACCGCCCGCATGGAAGAGGAGCTCGACAACGTGGCAAGCGGGACCCAGGAGTGGGTGCCGATGGTGCGCCGATTCTGGGAGCCGTTCGCCGAGAAGATTGCCGCCGGGCGTGAGGGGATCCCCAAGCAGGTGGAGGTGACCGATATCCCCTGCCCGCTGAGCGGCCACATGATGATCAAGCGCTTTGGGCGCAACGGCTGGTTCCTCGGGTGCAGCAACTACCCGGAATGCAAGCACACCATGCCGCTCCCCGGCGAAGAGGGGGAGGAGACGCCGGTGCTCCCCGGGGTTGGCGAGACCTGCCCGGAGTGCAACCAAGGGGAACTCGTCGCGAAACGCGGGCGCTTCGGCGCATTCGTGGGCTGCAACCGCTACCCCGACTGCAAGTACATCAAGAAGGACCGTCCCGCGGCAGAACGCTTCGGCGTCTGCCCGAAGTGCTCGACCGGAACCGTGGTGACCAAGCGCGGCCGAGCCGGCCGGCGACCGTTCTGGGGCTGTGATCGCTACCCGGACTGCGACTACGCGGTCTGGACGCGCCCAGCGGCCGCGGCGGGGGACGGGCAGGTGGCTGTCGGCGACGCGCGTGACTGATCCGCTGGAGCGATTCCTGGCGCACCTGACCAGCCGCAACTCGTCGCCCGGCACGATTCGCGAGTACCGACGCCACGCCGGCGAGTTTCTGACCTTCCTTTCCCATCGCGGCGTCTCCTGGGAGTCCCCCGACCGCGCCACGGTGCGCGCCTACCTGAGCTCATTGGCCGATGCCGACCTGTCGGCCTCGTCGATCGGCGGCCGGCTGGCGGCGATCCGCTCGATGTACCGTCATGCCGCCCGGCAAGGATGGATCAGTGCCGATCCGATGGCCGGCGTGCGCTCGCCGAAGCGTCCCGGTCGACTGCCGCGCGTCCTGTCGGTCGCGGATGCGGAGCGCCTGGTGGAGGCTCCCCGCGGGCTGATGACGGGGGCGCTCTCCGGACGTACGGGGGAGCGAGCGGCGGCCACGGCGCGACGGGACGCAGCCATCCTGGAGCTGCTGTATGCGACCGGCATGCGCATCAGCGAACTTGCGTCGCTGACCCTTGATCGGGTCGACCTCGCGCAGCGCCGGCTCCGGGTCATCGGAAAGGGATCCAAGGAGCGGGAACTGCTGTTCGGCGAGCCGGCCGCACTCGTGCTGCGCGGATACCTGGCCGAGGGTCGGCCGGTCCTGGCGGCGCGCGCCGCGGCCGGTACGCGCACGCCGGTCGCGCACCTCTTTCTGAACAGCTCGGGCGGCCCGTTGACCGACCGCGGCGCTCGGATGGTGGTTGATCGGTGGGTGACGGTGTCCCAGGCGCCGGCCAACACGTCGCCGCACACCCTGCGCCACTCGTTTGCCACGCATCTGCTGGAGAGCGGCTATGACA
>JAOUHE010000144.1 GCA_029865285.1 Chloroflexota bacterium | reverse complement strand
TCCGGCGTTCGTCCGAGCTCATCTCGAGCAGCGCGCCGAGTGATGCCGCGACCGCCGCGGCGTCACCGATCGGGGTGATGAGCTGGGGAGTCACGCGCTTCAGCATCTCGCGCACAGCGGGAAGGTCACTCACCACGGTTGGGGTGCCGCAGGCCATCGCTTCGAGCAGCGTCACCGGGAGTCCGTCGCTCTCCGGCACGCTGACGACCGCCACACACGATCGGTAGAGGGCCAGCATCCGATCGTCGTCGATCTCCGCCTCGATCAGGACGCGCTCGGCGACCCCCGCGCTTGCCGCCTGTGCGTCGAGCTGCTGACGGTAGGCAGGATCAGCCCCCCGCCCGGTCATCACCACCCGCACGTCCGACGGGATCCGCGCGAGGGCGTCGATCACCGTCTCGTGGCGATAGAGCGGCCGGATGGTTCGCGGCGAGAAGATGAACCGGCCCGTCGGAACGGCGACGTCCCCCGCTTCCGCGACGCCTTCCGGTGCGGGTGAGAAGCGCCGCGTGTCGACCCCGAACTGGACTCGCTCGACGCGCTCGCGTCGCGCACCCGCCGCGAGGACGGCCTCGTACATCTGGCTCGAGACGACTGTCACCATGTCAGCAGCCCCGAGCGTCGCGCGCCCCCAGAGACGGGCTCGCATCGAGCGCATCGGCGTGACGAACAGGTCCGACCCCCAGGGCGTCACCACGTACGGGTGGAAGCCGGACAGTCGCGCCTGCCATCCGAACCGCGACAGGTAGTGCGCGTGCAGCACGTCGGGCCGGATCTCGCCGAGCAGCGACCGCAAGGCACGTCGGCCCTGGAGCGACGAAAGGAAGGGGACCCTCCGCGCGCCGAACCGGCGGTAGCGGTGCAATTGCACGCGATCGTGGAGCCCCGGAGCCACGTGGTCGTCCGTCCCGACCAGGAGATGGATCTCGTGTCCGCGCTCCGCGAAGAAATCGATCCAGCGCCGGGTGTGGACGCTGTTGGGGTCCGCCAGGTAGGCGATCCGGATCGGTCTGCGCTGCACGGCGGCCATGATAGGGGTGGCCGTCCTCAGCGGTCGCCGAGCCTTCCGGTCACGTGCTCAGCGCCAGGTCCCGGGGCTGGCCGCCTCGCCCTCTGAATCGGTGCCGCGGACTCCCGCCTCCAGAGCCGAGTCGATGATCCGCCACGCGTCTTCCAGCCCGAGCCAGCCGGAGACATCGGTCTGACGGCCCTCGAGCTCCTTGTAGGTCCGGAAGAAATTCTCGATTTCGCGGAGCCGGTGTGGGCTCAGGTCTTCCAGCGCGTCCGTCTGGTCCCAGCGCGGGTCGTCGTTGGCCACCGCCAGGATCTTGTAGTCGTGGCCCTTGTCATCCTTCATGTCCAGGACGCCCACCGGCCGGGCACGGACGACGCAGCCGGCGAAGGTCGGCTCGCTGATGATCACCAGCACGTCGAGCGGGTCACCGTCGTCGGCCAGGCTGCCCTCGATGAACCCGTAGTCGCACGGGTAGTGGACGCTGCTGTACAGCACCCGGTCGAGCACGAACCGATGGCGAGCGTGGTCGTACTCGTACTTGTTGCGGCTGCCCGAGGGGATCTCGACGGTGACTTCGATGGGGTCGCGCGCTGTCCGCTCGGTCATGGCGGCGCGATCGCTCAGCGTCCGCGGGCCATCAGGACGCTCGGCATGGTGCGCAGCAGGATGCTCAGGTCGAGCCAGAGCGTCCACCGGTCGATGTAGCTGAGATCGAGCTCGACCCAGCGGTCAAAGCTCGCCTCGTGACGCGATTCGACCTGCCAGAGGCCGGTGATGCCGGGCTTCATGCTCAGTCTCCGCCGGTGCCAGATGTCGTACTCGAGCACCTCGGACGGAAGCGGCGGTCGCGGACCGACCAGGCTCATCTCACCTCGGAGCACGTTCCACAACTGCGGGAGCTCGTCGATGCTGGTCTTGCGCAGGAACCGTCCCACCGGGGTGATGCGAGGGTCATTGGTCGCCTTGAACGCCGCGCCACGCCGCTCGTTCAGGTGCGCCACCTCCTCCAGTCGTCGCTCGGCGTCGGGAGCCATGGACCGGAACTTGATGATGGTGAAGGGCCGCCCGTGCAGCCCCACGCGCGTCTGCCGGAAGAAGACCGGGGAGCCGTCGCGCAATCGGACCACGAGGGCGGTGGCCAGCAGGAGCGGGCTCAGCACGATGAGCCCCGCAGTCGCTGCCACGATGTCGATCACGCGCTTGATCACGAGCCCCACCTCGCGATGTCCGTCGTGAACGAGGGACCGGACTAGCATGCCCTCGAACTCTTCCTCACGAGCGTTCAGGATCGCGCCGGCGTGCGGGTCGACCGGAATGCGAACCGTCTTGCCCTCCTCGGCGGCCAGTGCGGCGATCGATTCCAAGTGGCCGGCCAACGCCGGCGCCAGACACGCGGCGACCTCGTCGACCACGTTGCTGTGGAAGATCTCCTCGATGTCCGCGACGTTGCCCAGGAGCGGGCGTGTCACCACCGGGCTCTCCTCGCCGGGGACCGCCAGGTGGCCGATCACGCGAATGCCCAAGCCCGGATGCGCCTCGACCAGATCCGCGAAGTCCTGCGCCAGCCGTCCGCTGCCGACCACCAGCATGTAGCGCAGGTTGTGGCCGCGTCGACGCAGGCTGCTGAATGCAAAGCGCAGGAAGCTGCGCTCAACGAAGGTGACCAGGGGCTGGACTACGAAGATCGCGAGCAGGAAGAGTCGGCTGACGTCGTCCCGGTGGATCACGAAGAGGGAGGCGAGGGTGATCGCGGCGAAGATGACCGTCGAACGCGCGATGTCCTTCGCTTCGGTGCGGAGCTGCAGGCGGACCCGCAATCGATAGAGCCCGTGGTACCACAGGGTGATCACCCAGCCGACACCGAACACGATGGCGGCAAGGCGGAGATCGATGCCGCGCCTGGAGAACGCCAGCCACGCCCCGTCACCGAAGCGGATGAACGAGATAATCAGGAAGACCGCTGCCGCGCTGACGCCGTCGCCGAGCATCAGGGCAAGGCGGAGGGTCATCAGGTGTCGTCGAATCATTGTGTGGCGCCACTCTAGGGAGTCTGGGATCGCCGATCAACCTGATCCGACGACGCGCCGCGGAGGCGTGCTAATGTCCGGGCCCGGGCCGCCAGCTCGCACGCATAGGAAGGACCGACCGGCATGGCGCTGCTTGAGCAGGCGGTCACCGCCCTGACCAGCTTCTACACGTCCACCTACCCGGTCGTGCTGTACGGCACGTGGGTGGTCCTGTCGTTGTGGGACCTGATGCGCCGTGAGGAGATGACCGAGCGAGACCGGTTGCTCTGGGGCGGCGCGGTCATGTTCCTGCCCCTGGTCGGTCCGCTGTCGTATCTGCTCCTATCTGACACCCGTTTGTCATGGAACCTGCGGATGCTGGTCACCGCCGGTGGTGCGGTGGTCTACGTGGCGGCCACCACGGCCATCGCGCTCCTGACCTGAGGCGGAGCACGGACGAAGACCAGGCCGCGTAGCGGGCTCCGGTATCATCGGCCTCGCATCCGCATCCTGTAGGTGGCGCAGCTGATCGATCTCACCGGCCGGGCGCTCGTAGTCGGCGCCCACACCGACGACGAGTTTGGCTGTGCCGGCACCATCGCCCGTATGGTCGAGGCGGGCGCCGAGGTCCACTACGCCTGCTTCAGCCCCTGCGAGGAGTCGGTGCCGGATGGTTGGGACCGCGACGTCCTGAAGCGCGAGGTGCGCGACGCCATCGCCGTACTCGGCATCCCGGAGGAGCGATTCACCCTCTTCGACTTCAAGGTGCGCCACTTCCCATCACGGCGGCAGGAGATCCTGGAGGAGCTCGTGGCCCTGCGACGGCGGATCGACCCGCAGATCGTCTTCGTGCCGGCGATGTCGGACATGCACCAGGACCACGAGGTCGTGGCCCGCGAAGGTCTTCGGGCCTTCAAGCACGCCACCATGCTCGGTTACGAGCTGCCGATGAACACCATCTCCTTCCAGCACGCCTGCTTCATCCGTCTCGAGGAGCGGCACATGGACGTGAAGATGCGCCACGCGGCTGCCTATCGGTCGCAGGCATTCCGCCCGTACCTGCAGCCTGATTTCATTGCCTCACTCGCCCGCGTTCGCGGCCTCCAGATCGACCAGCCGGCTGCTGAAGCCTTCGAGGTGATCCGGACCGTTGTCATGTAGCCAGCTCGCGGAGGGGATCCATGGCTGAGCCGACCATTCGCGCGTCCCGGGCCAGCATCGCCGCCGATGTGACGTTTGGTGATGACGTCGTCATCGAGGCCGACGA
>JAOUHE010000023.1 GCA_029865285.1 Chloroflexota bacterium | reverse complement strand
CCGACCGCCCGCCGAGATGGCCGCACGCACCGAGACCGGCGACTTCGTGGTCGAGGTCAAGAAAGGTGGTCGCCTGACCGCCTACCACTACGCCTTCCACCCCTTCGACGTAGTCGGCTGGGACGGCTACCTCTACCCCTACGCGTTCAACATCGAGGATTTCGAGCCGATCACGGGGCGCGTCCACCAGCCTCCGCCGGTGCACCTCACCTTCCAGCCCCGCAACTTCGTGGTCTGCAGCTTCGTGCCGCGCAAGTTCGACTACCACCCGCTTGCCATCCCGGCGCCATACAACCACTCCAACATCAACAGCGACGAGGTCATCTACTACGTGGCCGGCAACTTCATGAGCCGCCGCGGCGTCGATACCAGCTCGTTCACGGTCCATCCGGCGGGGATCCCGCACGGGCCGCACCCGGGGACCGTCGAGGCGAGCATCGGCAAGGAGGCGACCGAAGAGCTCGCCGTGATGATCGACACCTTCCACCCGCTGCGGTTCACACGACAGGCCGGCGAGCTGGACGACCCGCGCTACCCGTTCTCCTGGCTGCCTCCGACCGACCCCGAAGCGGCGGCCCGTGAGCTGGCCGAACGAGGGCCGGAAGCCTTCCCGGACTGAGGACGGGCCGTGATCCTCTACTTCCTGCGCCACGGCAAGGCCGGCCACTACTCGACGTCGGCCGATGACGACGAGCGGACCCTGACCGATGCCGGCGTGGTGGCGCTGCGGGCCGCGGCACCGCTCTGGCAGCGGATCAACCTGCGTCCCGATGTGGTGATCTGCTCGCCCCTGCTGCGAGCACGTGAGACCGCTGAGTTGCTCGCAGAGGGGATCGGGCTGGCGAGACCGCCGGTCACGGACGAGCGACTCCTGCCCGGCGCCAGCTGGGGCGACATGGCCCGCGCCATGTCGGTCTTCCCCGACGCGCGACGGGTGATGTTCGTGGGCCACGAACCAGACCTGTCGAGCGCCGTCCGACTGCTCACTGGCGCCGCATCGGTCCGGATGCGCAAGGGTGGACTGGCCTGCGTCGAGTTTCCCGGGATACCCGAGCCGGGCGCCGGTGAGCTGGCATGGCTGCTCGATCCGGACCTGTACGAGATCGAGGGCGACACAGGATCGATTAGCGGCGATGCGGCCCGTCCGGAGGTGACCCGGGTCGGCGCGTATGCCCTGTGCACCGACGACCGGCAGCGGATCCTGCTGTGTCGCCTGGCGGACGGCATCATCAAGGCTGGCAGCTGGACCCTCCCCGGGGGCGGCATCGAGTTCGGCGAAGCGCCTACCGCGGCCGCCGTGCGCGAGCTCCTCGAGGAGACCGGGCTGATCGGCGAGATCACCGGACTCGCGGCGGTCGAGTCGTGGGTGCGCCGTGGACCGGTGCCGGGGGCGCCCGGTGACGACCTCCATGCGATCCAGATCGTGTATCGCGTTCGGATCACCGGTGGTCACCTGCGCGACGAGACGCACGGCACGACCGACGCTGCGCGCTGGTTTGCTCGCGAGGAGTTGGCAGGCGTTCCGCTGGTGGAGCTGGCAACTGAGGCGGTGCGGCTGGCGCTCGACTGAGCCCGCCTATACTCGCCGCATGGCCGATCCCCGCCTGGAGCTGCACACGCTCGTGCTGTGCGACCACGCCATCACCGCGCAGGACGGGAAGATCAGCGCCATCGGGATCTTCAGCCAGATCACGGTGAGCCGCCTGCCATCGGTCTACGGACGCCTCTTCATCGTGGCTGTCCTCGAGGCAGACCCCGGCAAGCACGAGGTCACGCTGCAGGTCGTCTCCCCCAGCGGCGAGGCGCTCCTCGCCCGACCCCCCGTGATGCGCATGGACGTCCCGGCCAGCGCCACCAGCGCGAGCATCGTGGCCGACTTCAAGGGGATGCAGATCCGCGAGCTCGGCCGCCACCGTGTCGAGATGCGCGCCGGCGATCGCCTGCTCGGCTCAGCACCGTTCACCGTCAACCTGGCCTGGCGCCAGGGGCCGCCGGGGCGAGCGCAGGGACCCAACTAGGCGCGGATATCGGTCCCCATCGCGTGGTAGCCGCCATCCACGTGGATAAGCTCGCCGCTGGTCATCGTCGCCCAGTCGCTGAGCAGGAAGCAGACCATTTGGCCGACCGCGGTGGCATCGGTCATCGACCAGCCGAGCGGGGCGCGCCTGAGCCAGGTGTCGGCGATCTGGTCGAAACCGGGGATGCTCTTGCCGGCCATGGTGCGGATCGGTCCGGCGCTGACGGTGTTGACCCGGATCCCGAACGCGCCAAGGTCGCGCGCCAGGTAGCGGGCGGTCGCCTCGAGGCCCGCCTTGGCGACGCCCATCCAGTCGTAGATCGGCCAGGCGAAGCGCCCGTCGAAGGTGAGCGACACGACCGATGCGCTGCCGGCCGCCTTCATCGGCTCCACCAGCCCCGCGCTGAGCGCCTTCAACGAGTAGGCCGATGTCTGGAAGCCAAACGCGACGCTCTCCCACGGGGTGTCGAGGAAGTTGCCACCCAGGCCATCGGCGGGCATGAAGCCGATGGCGTGCACGACGCCGTCGAGCCGCCCCCAGCGACGCATCACCTCGGCGCTCACCGCCTCGATCTGCTCGACGTTGTTGACATCCATCTCGAGCACGTCGGGCGTGGTGCGGAGCCGCTTCGCCACGCGCTGGGTGAGGCTCATCCCGCGGCCGACGCCAGTGAGCAGGACTTCGGCTCCCGCTTCCTGCGCCACGCGCGCGATGGCGAATGCGATGCTGTCGTCGGTCAGCACGCCGGTGATGAGCAGCTTCTTGCCGTCGAGCAGCATGCGGACGGGTCCTCCACCTTCCAAGACCGATGGCGCGGCGGCGCCTGGGTGCGGGGCGAATTGTACCGGTCGGCCCTGACCCCGATACTTGCCCCCATGACGACCACCCTGCGCGAGCTCTTCCGCCACAACAGATGGGCCAACGAACAGATCCTCGAAGCGTGCCGTGCGCTGACCGATCAACAGCGAGCGACGACCGTGGAGGGGACATACGGCGAACTCGGCAACACGCTGACCCACCTCGTCCGCGCCGAGAGCTTCTACCTCAAGCTCCTGACCGATTGGCAGCCACCGGTCCGCTGGGAGATCCCCGGGCCGTTCCCGGGCATTGACGTGCTGCTCGAGCGAGCGCGCTTCACGGGGGAACGCCTCGTCGAGATCGCCGACGGGATCGATCCTGCGCGGGCGATCGACGTGGACGGTGATGCGGTTCCGGCCGCCGTCATCCTGGTACAGGCCATCAATCACGCCACCGAGCACCGCAGCCACGTGGCGACAATCCTCACCCAACTGGGCGTCGGGCCGCCGGAGGTCGATGGCTGGTCGCTCTTCAACGTTGCCGAATTGCGAGGAACCGCGCCGGAATGATGGTCCACCTGTACGACTACGCGGTGCCGGCCGCAGATCCAGCAGCGGGCGTGCCGAGCCTGCGCGACGCGCTCGCCGGCGTGGACTCCGAGGATCGCAAGGCCCTGCTGGGCGGTCTCTTCAAGACCGAGCGGATGCCCGGCACCATGGAGCGCCTTTCGACCCTGGTCACTGACCTTGATGCCAGCTTCGCCGACCTGCTGACCCTGCTCGACAACGCGGCGCGGGGACGACGGTTCGTGGCGATCGACGAGGCGAAGGCGATCCTGGACCGATGCCTCCCTGCTTCAGCGGTCGCAGGCACACACGACTGGGACGTCGCCCGCCTGCACGAGCCGTACGGGGATGGGACGTACCACGGGAAGCTCCTCAAGCGGACGCGCAAGCAGCTCCGTTCGGTGGGGAGCCGCGAGGCGTTGACGACGCCCTTCCTCCTGCGCCGCGAGTGGGGCCGGTGAGCCGCCGCTCGTCACGCCGTGGGCGCCCGTATCAGCCGCTGCCGCAACGCAACGTGAACTGGGGAGCGCGGCTGCTGGTCGTCTTCGTGGCATTCATCATGGTCGCCGGCTTCGCGATCCTGACCTTCGCGCGCTAGCGCGTGCGGGGGCCGGTCGGGGCATCAGTCAGTCCAGGCGGAGCGGCTTGACCGTCATCACCTCGTCGACCCGTCCCTCCCACTCCGAACGCGGCGCGTCACAGTAGAGCTCGATCTCGTTGCCGTCGGGGTCGGCGGTGTACAGGGAGCGGGTCACGCCGTGGTCGACCGCCCCCTTGAGCAATCCCCGCTCGCTCAGCAGAGCATGGGCGCTGCGCACCGCGTCCCAGTCGGCAAGTCGAATGGCCACGTGGTACAGCCCGACGGACGTCGGGACCGGGGAGCCCGCCTGCTGCCCAACGCGCAGCAGGGCAAGGTCGTGATGGGACTCCCCGGTGGCGGTGAGGAAGATCATCACGTTGCTCATCTCGCTGACCACCTGGAAGCCGAGCAGGTCGCGGTAGAAGGCAAGCGATCGGTCGAGATCGCGCACCTTCAGAACGACATGGCCGATACCCAGGGGCTGCATCACGCCGATGCTAGCGTGCCGCAGGGAGCGGCGGACGAGCCGCCTCAGCCGCCGAGGTGGACCGTGACGGTGATGACGCCGCGGCTGAGCGCCGAATCGGTGACGGCGGCCCAGGCCTCGGGAGAGAGATCCGCGACCTTCTGACTGGCTGTTCCCCAGTAGCAGCCGCAGTAGTCGACCACCGGCAAGACGACGCAGCGATCCGCGCAGACCGTCACAAAGCGGGCAGCCGGCGGCGCGTCGTAGTGTCCACCCAGCGCCCCGGGAAGGGCGACGACCGCCTGCCCGCGCCAGCCGGCCGAGCAGCAGTACCAGGTCGCCTTGCCGGTGATCGCGTTGTCGGTGGCAGGTGGCGGCGCGACGATCTTCGCCGCCCGGACGAACATGGTCGCCTCCATCGAGACGCTTGCCGGCGCCGGCACGGTGAACGATGGATCGAGCGTCTCCGGGCCGATCGCCGGGGCGACGTCGGCCAGGCTCGCAGCCGCGAGCCGTTCGCGCCCCGCGCTGGCGCTTCGTGCGAGGCCATCGGACGAGGAATCGGCCGCGGCCAGCAGGTGCTGGGCGGCGATCGCGACGGGCGTTGCCGATCGCGTGGAGAGCGGGGCCAGGAGGCCGATCGCGACCGCGCCGACGATCGTCAGCGCTGCGACACGGCGCAGGAGCTCCAGCAATAGAATCCTCAGTACGAGCGGTTCGGGGCACGCGTCCCGCTTCCGACGACCACCGCAACGGTCAGTTGCGGTCGCCTCGGACGGACGACTCACCCTACCATCAGGGCCCCCACCCTGTCGAGCGAAGGAGCCCCATGACCAGGAAACGGACCAGCGCGCACCGCAGCGGTGCAGTCTTCACCCGCGACGGCAAGCCACGCCTCACCGAGGATCAGCGCCTCCTGCAGGAGGACGCCGGCACCGCCTTCCGCAAGACCGATAGTTGGCGTGCGCTGCGGATCATGGGCGAGTTCGTCGAGGGCTTCGATGCCCTCGCCGGCGTCGGTCCGGCGGTCAGCGTCTTCGGTTCGGCGCGCAGCCACCGCAGCGACCCGTACTACCGGATGGCGCGCACGCTGGCACGCAGGCTCGCAAAGCGCGGCTACGCGATCATCACTGGCGGCGGCCCAGGAATCATGGAGGCGGCCAACCGTGGCGCCCGGGATGCGGGCGGCGTATCGGTCGGCTGCAATATCGAGCTCCCGTTCGAGCAGGGGCTGAACGAGTTCGTCACGCTGGGGATGGAGTTCCGCTACTTCTTCGTCCGCAAGACGATGTTCATGAAGTACGCGGAGGCCTTCTGCATCTTCCCGGGCGGATTCGGCACGCTCGACGAGCTGTTCGAGGCCCTGACGCTGATCCAGACGGGCAAGGTGCAGCACTTCCCGGTGGTGCTGTTCGGGATGGACTACTGGAGCGGCCTGCTCGATTGGATGCTCGCCACCGCGGTCGCCGACGGCAAGATCGGCGCCGACGACCTGACCCTCTTCACCGTGACCGATGACGTGGACGAGGCGATCGAGGTGATCGTCGCCCACCACGAACTGCACGAGGCGGCACGCGACAGCCGCGCGGAATAGGGGCCAGGAGACTGGCGGGCCCGACCGGATTCGAACCGGCGATCTCCAGCGTGACAGGCTGGCATGTTGGGCCGCTACACCACGGGCCCGCGGGAGCGACGGTGGCGGAGTATAGCAGGGGCGGCCCCTTCCTCCTTCAGATCGGGCCGTTCCGGCCACGGAGAATGCCCGCAGTCGCCGCGCCATAGGCCACCGCGGCAAGCCCCATGATCACCGCCGGTGGGAGCAGGACGGCGGTGGGGGCGCTCGCCGCAACCACGCTGACCAGCAGCGCGACCGCCAGTCCGAAGGCGAGCAGCGCCATCCCCGCGCCGAGCACGATGCCGCAGGTCTCCGCCACGCGGGCTCCGCGCGACAGCGCCACAGCCGTCGCGAGGTGTGCGAGGCCGAGCACCGCGAACGCCACGCCCAGTGCAACCGCCGCGCCCCCCACGGCAGCCTGATCGAGCAGCACCTCGGCAGGCAACCGGTCCGCGATCAGGTATGGGAAGAAGAGCCCGAAGACCATGGCGTTCGCACCGGCCATGCAGAGGAAGACGCCGGCCGCCGCGAAGAGGATCACCGGCACGACGGACCGCGCCCGTGCGCGCGTTCGGGTGCTAGCGCCGCAGGCGCGCCAGCACCGCTGCTGAGCCGGCGAAGACCAGGGCGGTGACGCCCAGGGCGCTCAGCAGGACGATGTCGCGGCGCGTCTGGACGAGGCTCACGGCGAACCCCGCAGCGGCGAGGGTTGCGGTCAGCGCCGCGAGCCCGATGACCGCCACTCGGCTGCCGCGCGCGCCACCGAGCAGGGCGCCGGCGCCAGCGATCAGCGCCACGCTGAGCAGGGCCAGGGCAAGCCCGCCGATGATCTGCGGCGTGCCGAGCTGGTCCAGATTGGGCGGCGGCTCCACGGTGGCATAGCGACCCTCCAACCCGAGGCCGGAGACGACCACGGCGATCGAGGCGATGAACAGGGCAAGCCCTCCGATGCCGACGATGAGCATCGCGGCGCCACCCGACTCACCAAGGTGCTCGGGAGCAAGCGAGTGCGACCGGTGGCGCGCCGGCGCCGGTCGCGGCCGGGAGGCGGGACGGGTGACTTTCGAACTGGTCAAGGGCCCGGATTGTAGGGGAGTGTCGCGCAGGGCACCACCGTATACTCGGATCCGTGCCGCTCGAGCTGCCTGAGAATCCGCGCACCGCACGCCGCGCCGCCATCTCGCGGTGGGTCTCGCTCGCGCTGATCGCGATCATGATCCTCCTGATTGCATACCTCGGCTACGCCGGCTACGCCGGGTCGGGGCAGGTCGTCGAGCCTCCGAACCCGTCAACGGATTGCCGCACCCCCGCATCGGCATTCGGCTGGCCCTACGAGGCGATCAACTACGACATCGCCACCGATGCGGCGCTCGACGCCTTCACCGACCGAACGGCTTGCCCCAAGCAGGGCGCGCCGGCTGGAGAGGAGCTGACGGCAAGCGACGGCAAGCGGATCGCCGGGTGGTACATCCCGGCTGTCGTGGGCGCGCCGGGCACCGGTGCGACCATCGTCGTGGCGCACGGGTACGGCGGCAACAAGAGCGAGATGCTCGAGTGGGCCGAGATCCTCCATCGCGACTACAACGTGGTGCTCTTCGATTTCCGAAACCACGGCCAGAGCGCCGATGCGCCCACCACGCTCGGCGTTCGGGAGCGACAGGATCTGCGCGCCGTTCTCGACTGGCTGGAGGCGACCAAGGGACCGAGCGGCGTGGCGGTGCTTGGCGTCTCAATGGGAGGCAGCGTGGCGGTCAACGTCGCCGCCGGCGATCTGCGAGTGGACGCCCTCATCCTCGACTCGACCCACGCCACGATCGCCAATGCGGTGCAGGCGCGCCTCGAGGCGCAGGGGTACCCGCTCAGCCTGCCCGCCGCGTGGTCGATCCTGATGGGCGGGCTGGTGCGCACCGGAGAGGACATCAGCTCGGTGGACCCGGTGCAGGCGATCGAGCGGTACCGGGACCGGCCCGTGCTCCTCCTGTTCGGTGGCCGCGACGACAAGATCGGTCGTGGCGCGCCAGCCGACCTGCAGGCCGCCGCCGAGGAGGGTGGGTCCGCTCCGCGGGTGCAGATCTGCGACGATGCCGAGCATGCGCAGCTCATCGAAGCCTGCCCCGATGAATACCGCGACTGGGTGCTAGCCTTCCTGGCCCACGCCCTGCCGTAGACCGGGAGCTTCATGACTACGCATCCTCGCGCCGCGTTCGGCCTTGTCGCCCTTTCAGCCGCGGCCTTGCTCCTATCCGCCTGCGCCGCCGCCTCGTCGACCCCGTCCGCGCCCGCCTCGTCGACCTCGTCGGGTTGCCCGACTTCTGCGCCGACCGCGGCCGAGGCGCCCGGCGTCATCGCGGGCGCCGAACGGGCGGTGGTCGTCACCAGCATGGGGACCTTCACCATGGAGCTGTATCCGGACGCCGCCCCCATCGCCACCGCGAACTTCGTGGCGCTGGCGCGGTGCGGGTTCTATGACGGGATCAGCTTCCACCGCGTGCTGGCTGGATTCGTCGCCCAGGCGGGCGACCCGCAGACGAAGGAGAACCGCGCCGACTTCGAGGGGATCGGGACCGGGGGTCCCGGCTACGCCTTCGTCATCGAGCCGGTGGCCGACGGCTACAACTATGACCCGTACGTGGCCGCCATGGCCCACAGCGCTCTGCCGGATTCCAATGGGAGCCAGTTCTTCATCGACCTCGCCGACCTGGACGGCTCGCTGGCGCGCGACTACACGATCTTCGGCAAGGTGATCGAGGGGACCGACGTGGTCGACGCCATCGGCTCCGTGGCCGTGAATGACCCGCGGCGAGGGGTGCCGCTGGACCCCGTCGTCATCGAATCGGTGACCATCGGCTCAGCCGGTTCCTAAACCCACTTCACGCACGAATGTGAACGTTTCTTAGCCCCAAACCATTGCCAATTCCTGACCTGTCGGGTATCCTTTCGATGCTGTTCGCACAGCGATTCACCACTGATCGCAAGGCCATGGGTAGGTTTGGGTAAGGGTAGAGCGGGAAACCGCTCGTGAAAGATGCCCTTGTGATTAGCGAATCCGGCAGCACTGGAAGGCCCCTCTTCGGAGGGGCCTTCTGCTTGCCCGACCCGGTCGTGCGCTAGACTGCCAATCCCGCCGCGCGCCGGTAGCTCAGTGGATAGAGCGTCGGCCTCCGGAGCCGAAGGTCGCAGGTTCGAATCCTGTCCGGCGCGCCACTCTTTCCCCGACCGATCAGGGCGGTGCCAGCGTCGTCCCGGTGGACTCCTTGATCCAGTAGCCCTCCCAGACCCCCGCGGTCACGAAGTACCAGGCCCCGCTCTGGTTGACGATCGTGCTCTTCATGCTGACCGGTGCTGATGATGCGGCGGCCAGGATGTACGTCTTCGTCGCAGCGGTCACGCCGTACTGACTGAATCTCCGCCCGACGTACTTTCCGGGGGCCAGCACGAGCTTGCGCGGCGGATCGTAGGTCGCGAGCGGAGGTGGCGCGGGGGGTGGGGGGTCACCCAGACTGGTCCCGGCCGAGGCGGGGATCCAGTAGCCCTCCAGCGGGCCGACCGTGATGTAGTACCACGAGCCGCCCTGCCGAGGGATCCCGCTCATCTGCGTCGTCCAGGCCACCGCGCCGCTCCCAGCCTCGTAGGACTTCGATGCAGTCACCACACCGTAGGTGTTGAACTTCCGGCCGAGGTAGGTGCCGGGTGCCAGCGAGAGCGGCCGCGCCGTGTCGAAGACCTCGACGGGCGGCGGCGCGGGCACGTCGCCGCTCAGCGTCATGCCCGGCGCCTCCCTGATCCAGTACCCGGCCCACACGCCCGCCGTCACGTAGTACCAGTTTCCCGTCTGGTTGGGCACGCTGCTCCGCTGATTGGTCGGTGCTCCCGATGCCTTGGTGAGCGTGTACGACTTCGAGGAGATGATCGACCCGGTGGCGCTGAACCGGCGGCCCACGTAGGTGCCGGCGGCAAAGGTGATGGTCCGCGCGGGGTTGTATGCCTGCCCCGGCCACGGGTTGATCTGTGAGGCGACCTCCTTGCGAATCGCGGGAAGTAGCGAGTAGAGGGTGCCACCGGGACAGCCGGTTGCGTTGTAGTCGCGGTGACCGGCGATGTTCGGCGTCTTCCGAGTAAGACCGGTTACCGGGTTTACGTACGTTCCGCTCCCTGTGGGATTGATCCCGTGCGTGGCGGCGGCCCACGCCAGCATCTTCACCAGTGACGCCCGAGCGGCCGCTGTGGGGGCCTGCGACGTGAAGGTCCCGAGCAGCGCGATGCCCATGTTGCCCGAGTTGTAGAGGCGCGCCTGGCCGCCGGTGACGACCAGCCCTGCCGGGTTGTCCGAGGTCGGGATGGCACCCCGCCAGTAGTCCCGCGAGTGCCGCCCCTCGTAGACCCGGCCGGCCTCATCGATGAGGTACTGGTAGCCGATGTCGCCCCAGCCCTGCTTGACCGCGTGGTAGTAGTAGATGGCCCGCACGGTGGCCGCCGGGTCGGGATCGGAATTCCGGCCCGCCGTGTGGTGCACCACCAGCTTCTGGAGCGGGTAGTACTCACGCTCCCAGAGTTCGTCGCCGGCGCCATCGAATCGCAGCGACTCGTCGGCACCCCAGGCGCTGCGGGAGATGATGCCCGGGATGGTGGTGACGCCGGCCGTGCGTGCCCCGAGGCCGATGACCGCGGCGTCGGAACGGGCCGTATTGAGCGAGAGGACCGACAGGGCGGAGAGGGGCTGAAGGGCATGGATTCTGACCATCCGCATGCCGTCGGCACCCATCACCGAGCCGTACGACTCGCCATCGCCGCGGGCCTCACCGACCTCGTCGAGCTCAACCGTCTCAGCTTCGGAGAAGGCCCTGCCGTCCGCGCTGAACGCCGCGGTGACCGTCGCGTCCGGATGTCCCGGCCAGTGAATCGCGACGTGGGTGGTCCCAGGGGGCAGCGCGAAGTCCTGCGAGCCGTGTATGGCGAGCGTCGTCTCGGACGAGCTGATCGCCACTGGTCCGAGAGCGAGGTCGGGCACAGCAGGCGCGATACCGGCGACGAGCGCCGCGGCGATAAGAGCGGAAACAGCGCGGGCTAGGCGGGAACGGAGCATCTGCCTGATCGACCTCGCACGACGGGATTCCGGGTGTAACCCACCGTAGCGCCGCCGAAGCAGATGCGCCCTCACCCAGTCTGCCCAGTACGATCGGACGGCCCGACCAACGGCATGAGGCGACCATTGAGTGGGATGGCAACCGCCCGGCGCGGCGGTAAGGTCGGTGGCCAGAACTGGGAGCGCACCACCATGCAATCGACGAGCGACGGTCTTGAGCCGATCCGCCTCATCCTCGAGGATGCGGATCTCTCTGGCTGGATCCACGTGCCGGATCAGCGGATGACTGACCTCCTCCAGACGGGTGAGCCGTTCTCATTCCTCCCCGCGGGCATCGACGGCGCGGAGTGGAGCGACGTCTATCCGGACGAGACCGTGCTCGTTGTTCCCCCACCGTACGTGAGCCCGCCGGAACTGCGCGTGCCCCGCAACCAGCACCAGGTATTCATCCGGGCGGGGCGGTTTCGCGTGGAGGGCACCGCGTACCTCCGCCCCGGCGAGCAGGACGATCCGATCCTCCGCGCGACACGACGCTTCCTGCCGCTCACGCAGGCCACCTTCGCATGTGACGACAGGCCCGATGAGCAGGTCGACGTCGTGATCGTCAACCTGCGGCGCGTCGACGAGTTCGTCCCCCTGACACGGGCCGACCAATCGACCTGATCGCCACGCGCCGGGCGAGTCACGGGATCGACGCGGCCTCTGAGGCCGGCAAGGGTGGGTCTTCCAACTCGAGCCGCTTCATGCGCCGCACGCTCGGAACGAGGATCAGGATCCCGGCGTTGCCCGCCACCACGATGGCGGACGCGATGAGCAGTGTCTGCGCCTCGCCGATCGCGTCGGCGAGTGGCCCTACGAGGGCGAAGGCAACCGGTTGGAACACGAGCGACACCATCCAGTCGTAGGACGACACGCGCGAGAGGGACCCCTGGGGAATGCGCTCCTGGAGCACGGTCTCCCACAGCGTGTTCGACAGGGTGATTGCCATCATGGTGCCCAGGCTGGTGAGTGCGAGCACGAGCACGGGTAGCGGCGGGATGAGCGACAGCGTCCGGGTGACGCCCACCAGCATCACCAGAAAGCCGACCAGCAGCGGCCGCCCGGGTTTCCAGCGCAAAGCTACCGCGCCACCCAGCAGCGCACCGAGCGACCCAACGGTGAGGATGAGGCCCCAATCTGCCGCGCCGCCCAGCTCACGGTCGATGATCAGCGGTCCGAGCACCATGAAGGCGCCGAGCCCGATATTGCTCAGCGAGAAGGCCAGCAGGGAAGCGATGAGCCAGTCGCGCGAGCGCACCTCCCGCCAGCCGTGGGCGAGTTCGGAGAGGAACGAGGCTCGCTCCGCCACCGCGGCCTGTCGATCGATCTGCAGGGCGGCGAGAGTGACGAGGCTGAGGACGTACGTTGCCGCG
Source organism: Chloroflexota bacterium (assembly GCA_029865285.1). Classification (GTDB taxonomy): domain Bacteria; phylum Chloroflexota; class Limnocylindria; order QHBO01; family QHBO01; genus CF-167. The sequence continues at coordinate 4,735 of JAOUHE010000023.1, read as the reverse complement.
TCGATGGCGAACACCCAGCCCGGCCCGAAGGTCGCCACGATGATCCCCGACACGGCCGGCCCGATGATGAAGGCCAGGCTCCGCGAGATGGCCATGAGCGCGTTGGCCTGCTGCAGTCGGGGCTGCGACACCACCTGCGGCATGAGCCCGGTCGCCGCGGGGACGAAGAACGCGGAGCTGGTGCCGTGCAGGGCGGCGACCACGATCAGGTGCCAGATCTCGGCCGAACCGCTGAACAACAGATAGGCGAAGCCGGTCTGGACGACGGCCCGGATCCCGTCGCTCGTGAGCATCACCAGGTTGCGCGGGAGCCGATCGGCCCACACGCCGCCGGCCAGCAGGAAGACGACATTCGGCAGCGAGTACGCCGCGAAGACAAGACCGAGATCGGTCGCCGACCCGCCGAGGCCGATCACCGCGAAGGCGATGGCCACGAAGGTCAGGCCGTCACCGAATGTCGAGCCGGTCTGTCCCAGCCAGAGGAGCCGGAAATTGCGCTCCGAAAGGGCGTCGGCGCTCTCCCGCAGGCGGTGCAGGGGGCCGGTCACGGTCGGCGGGAGATCATGGCTGCCCGATGATACGGCCCGCGGAACCGGCGGCATCGGTCATCATCGGTCCATGTCCGACCTCATTCGCTACGAGCGGGCCGACCGCGAGGCCGATGAGACACGCCTCTCGCCCGCCGCGACACGCTCGACGCGGAGCCGTGGCCGAATGCGCGAGGAGGAGCCGGACCGGTACCGCACCCCATTCGAGCGCGATCGCGATCGGATCATCCACTCCAAGGCGTTCCGACGGCTGAAGCACAAGACCCAGGTCTTCCTCAATCCCGAGGGCGACCATTTCGTGACCCGGCTGACCCACACGCTGCAGGTGGCGCAGATCGCCCGCGGGCTGGCGCGCGGCCTCTCGCTCAATGAACCGCTGGCCGAGGCGATCGCGCTCGGTCACGACGTGGGGCACACCCCCTTCGGCCACACCGGGGAAGAGGCCCTGTCGCCGTACTTCTCGCCCGATGGCTGGCACCACGCCGCCCAGAGCGTCCGGATCTACGAGGTCCTCGAGGATCTCAACCTGACCTGGGAGGTGCGCGACGGGATCCGCGCCCACTCCTGGAAGATCGACCCGCCACCTGCGACGCCCGAGGCGCACTGCGTCCGGTACGCGGATCGCATCGCGTACCTCTCCCACGACGCGCTGGACGCCATCCGCGCCGGAGTCCTGGCGCCCGACTCGTTCCCCCGACCGGTGCTCGAGCGCTTCGGCGCGCCGGGCCGCGGCTGGGTCGGCGAGATGATCGAGGCGGTGATCGACCACTCGGTGGCGGTCGGGACGGTGCAGATGGACGACCGGACGCTGGCCGTGATGCACCAGCTGCGCGACTTCATGTTCGAGCGTGTCTACCTCGATCCGGTCCTGCTGCGCGAGCAGCGTTCGGCGATCGCCACGCTGCGGGGCCTGATGGATCACCACCTCCAGCACCCCGATCAGCTGCCGGACAGCTACCGCGAGCACGACGCACCGCTCGTGGTGCAGGTCGCCGACTACGTCGCCGGGATGACCGATCGATACGCGCTCGCCACGCGGGACCGCATCGGGCTGACCCCCTAGGGAGAACCACCCGACGACAGCTCGCCGCGGTACTCCTGGAAGGTGCCGTCGTCGCAGTCGAGGATGATCGCCTGGGGTCGCTCGAAGACCGATCCGGACGGGACGCTCGCCATCGGAACGCTGCCCGGGGGTCCCCAGACGCGACGGCTGGTGAGACCGAAGAAGGTGGAGCCGATCTCGACCGGCTCACCACCGTCGGCGAACGCCGGCTCCTCGGTGGGATCGCCGACGGTCAGGTAGGCAGCATCGCCCCACTGCAGGCGATCTGGGCAACCCTGCAGGCGGCTGAAGGCCATCGACATGCCGAGCAGGCCTATCGCCACGAAGACGATCGCCGCCAGCAGGCCGCAGCCGAGCGCACGCCAGTTCACGACCGGGTGATCTCGAAGCGCGCGTAGCTTCCCGAGGCGGGGCCGCGGGTCACCTCCACGGCATCCACGACCGCGCCGGGAGGCCCCTCGCGCAGCAGCCGCTCGAGCTCCGCCAGGGCGGCCGGGGTCCCCTCGGCGACGAGTTCCACGCTCCGTTCGTCGTCACGATTCGCTACCCACCCGGTGAGCGACAGCCGGCCGGCCGCCGTGCGCACCCACCATCGGAAGCCGACCCCCTGGACGCGACCGGTGACGAGGGCGGAGAGCCGCTGTCGGTCTGCCGGATCGAGATTCGGAGCGCTCACGGATTCAGGCGAGGCCAGGAGAGCATGGCGACCTCCATGGCGAGGCGCGGTGCGGCGTTCTGCACCAGTCCCTCACGGATCCGTTCAAGAAGCGCGATGAAGCGGCGCAGTTGCGCGGCATCGAGCCGCGCGGCGAGCGCGCCGCTTTCGGGTAGCAGGGCCGTCGTCGGCGCCATGTCCGGTCGGTCGGCCGCGGAGACGATCAGATCACGCGCCAGCCCCAGCCAGGCGTCCAAGATGAGCAGGGCCGCCTGCCGCTGCGCCCCCGCCGGCGTGCGCACGGCCTCCCCCTCGACCGCATCGTCTCTCGATTCGGCCGCCGGAGCCGCCTGGCGAGTGCCCTCGTCGATCAGGTCTCGGACCGATGCGAATCGATCGGCCAGGCCGCGCTCGAGCAGCGTCAGCAGTTCCCGCTGCGTGCGTCGTCGCCATTCGACCCGCGCCGGCTCGCGGGCGAACCCGATCGCGGTACCGGCCATCCCTTCCGCCAGGCGTGAGAGGGCGTCCGCGTCGTCGGCGGGGACACGCTCGTGTGCGATGAGCCACTCCACCAGCTCGGCTCGCGGGACCGCCCCGATCCGCAGGGCCTGGCAGCGCGATCGGATGGTCGGCAGCAGACGCGATGGGTCGTTGGCCACCAGGATGAACATCTGGCGACCGTTCGGCTCCTCCAGGGCCTTGAGCAGTACGTTCTGCGTCTGCTCGCTGGCGCGATCCACCCCGTCGATCAGCGCCACGCGACGCTCGCTCGCGATGGGCGCCCCCGCGGACTCGAGCAGCCAGCGACGCGCGACGGCCACGATGCTCTCCCCGGTGGAGCGGTCCTCTCGCCAGCCCTCCGGGGAGCCGATCACCAGGTCGGGATGCGCTCGCGCCCGGGCGTCGCGGCAGCCACGGCAGGCATTGCACGGGCGATCGGCGACGCGCGCCTCCGTGCAGAAGAGGAGCGCCAGGAGATCATCGACGAAAGCGCCCTTCCCGGCGCCGGCAGGGCCGTGCACCAGGAGCGTCCGCTGCAGCCGGCCGGCCGCAGCGGAGCGCAGCGCGATCGTCCGGGCGGTCGCCTGCCCAAGGCTCAGGAAGCCCGAATCGTGCTGGCCGGAGGTCACCGCCCGAGTATAGGCAGCCGCTCCGCTAAGGCGCGGCTAAGGCCCGAATCACGGCACATGGTCACGATTCGGGATGCTCCGCCGGATCGTCCGGGCTCGTCACCGCAGCGGCCGGCCGGCAACCGGACCCGCCAGATCGGGAAGGCGATTCGGCGGGGCGCCAGTGCGAGTGTCATACTTCAGGGACCGCCCCAGACCTGAGAAGCAAGGAGGTATGCACATGGCCGATCAGGTACCACCGACGGTACGCTCATTGGTCGACAAGATGCTGGACCCGCAGCTGCAGGAGCAGATCGCTGAACGGGCCCGCGAGTTCGTTGCATCAGTCACCGAGGCAGCCGAGGCAGCCTCGGTACGGGCCGGCGAGGCCTGGCGAGACTCCGCCCCCATCCGCCAGGAGGCGACCGAGCAGGTCAACGAGGCCGGCCGAAAGGCCCTTCGATGGGGCAGCCGCGCCTGGCGAAAGGATCTTCAGCCGGGGATCAGCCGCATCTGGAAGAGCCGCATCGCCGCGCTTGGTGCGGCCGGCGCGACCGTTCCCATCGCTCGAAGGTTCGCTGCCGATTTGGCGCCGACGAAGGCCACGGAGGAGCGTCGCCACTGGGGCACGTTCTTCCTCGGGCTGCTGGTCGGGGCTGCAGCGGGCGTCATCGCGGCGATGCTGACCGCACCCAAGGCGGGTCGTCAGATCCGTGACGACCTTGCCGTCTCCGCGCGCGACGCCACGGTTCGAGCTCGCGAAGCGGCAAGCCGCGCCCGCGAGGCGGTCACTGCTGCCGAGTGGATGCCGATCTTCCCGCGAGCCACCTCGGAAGCCGAGGCTCCGGGGGAGGCGGACGGGCCGGCACCGGTCGATGCGCCGGCACCTCGCCGGGCAACGCGGCGCCCTCCAGTTGCCGAAACGGAGACCCTCGAGGCCGAGTCGGCAAACTAGCGGCGTCCGGGTGAACATGACGAAGCCGGCCCTTGGGCCGGCTTCGTCGCTGCAGGGGTGGATCGCCTAAGGGGTCTTGCGACCCGAGCGGAAGCGCTGCCAGATGCCTTCCTCACCGTCGGCGGTCGCGTCGGCCGACGGGGCCGGCTCGGCCGAGCCCTTCGGCCTGGCCGAACGAGAGCGGCGGGGCTTGGGCGCCTCGCTGATGCTCTCGGCAGCCGACTTGGCGGGAGCGTCGGCAGCGGCCTTCGGCCTGGCCGAACGAGAGCGGCGGGGCTTGGGCGCCTCGCTGGTGCTCTCGGCAGCCGCCTCGGCGGTCGCGTCGGCCGACGGGGCCGGCTCGGCCGAGCCCTTCGGCCTGGCCGAACGAGAGCGGCGGGGCTTGGGCGCCTCGCCGGTGCTCTC
>JAOUHE010000022.1 GCA_029865285.1 Chloroflexota bacterium | reverse complement strand
CGCAGATGGCCGTCCTTCGCTCCCACCTCGACCCTTCCACTCCGGCCGCACTGGCAAATGCCGCGGCGATGGGCGCCCTGGTCGACGACCTTCGCGCTCGCACGCAGGTCGTCGCCGGACGCGGTGCGGCGGGTGACGACCGATCGATTACGCGTCACCGCGAGCGCGGCAAACTGCCGGTCCGCGAGCGCGTCGAGCGGCTGATCGATCCGGGGAGCGCATTCCTCGAGCTGTCTGCGTTGGCCGCCGGGGGCCTGTACGGCGACGAGGCCCCGGGTGCCGGGATCGTGACCGGCATCGGCCTGGTCGAGGGGGTGGAGTGCGTGATCGTGGCCAACGACGCCACGGTGAAGGGCGGCACCTACTTCCCGATGACCGTCAAGAAGCACCTCCGCGCCCAGGAGATCGCCCTGGAGAACCGGCTGCCGTGCCTCTACCTGGTGGACAGCGGCGGGGCATACCTGCCCCTGCAGGACGAGGTCTTCCCCGACCGCGAGCACTTCGGCCGCATCTTCTACAACCAGGCGCAGCTATCGGCCCGCGGCATCCCGCAGGTCGCATTGGTGATGGGCTCTTCCACCGCCGGGGGCGCCTATGTCCCGGCCATGTCCGACGAAACGGTGATCGTCAAGGGCACCGGCACCATCTTCCTCGGCGGCCCGCCGCTGGTGAAAGCGGCCACCGGCGAGGAGGTGAGCGCGGAGGAGTTGGGCGGGGCGGAGGTGCACACCGTGACCAGCGGCGTGGCCGATCACTACGCGCTCGACGACGAGCACGCGCTGGCCATCGGTCGCGAGATCGTGCGCAGCCTGGCCTGGCGCAAGCCGGAGCCGCCGTGGGAGCAGAGCGACCCGGCGGCGCCATCGGTCGATCCGGGGGATCTGTACAGCGTTGTGCCGGCAGACCCGAGAGTCGCCTACGACGTGCGCGAGGTGATCGCCCGTCTCGTCGATGGAAGCGAGTTCCACGAGTTCAAGGAGCGCTACGGCGAGACCCTGGTCACTGGATTCGCGCGAATCGAGGGCTACCCGGTCGGGATCCTGGCCAACAACGGGATCCTGTTCAGCAGCTCTGCGCTCAAGGGCGCGCACTTCGTTGAGCTGGCGAGCCAGCGGAAGATCCCGCTGATCTTCCTGCAGAACATCACCGGCTTCATGGTCGGGCGCGAGTACGAGGCCGGCGGAATCGCCAAGGACGGCGCCAAGCTGGTGACCGCGGTGGCGACCACGGCGGTGCCCAAGTTCACGGTGATCATCGGCGGCTCGTTCGGCGCGGGGAACTACGGCATGGCCGGCCGGGCCTACTCGCCGCGCCAGCTGTGGATGTGGCCCAACGCCCGCATCAGCGTGATGGGCGGCGCGCAGGCCGCGCGCGTCCTGTCCACCGTGAGTGGCGACCTCGCCTCTGACGAGGAGCGCGCCGCCTTCGAGGCGCGTGTGCTGGCCGAGTACGAGCGCCAGGGCTCTCCCTACTACTCGACTGCCCGCCTGTGGGACGACGGCGTGATCGACCCGATTGACACGCGTCGAGTGCTGGCCATGGGGATCAGCGCGGCCCTCAACGCCGAGATTCCCGAGACGCGGTTCGGCGTCTTCCGGATGTAGGGCTCCGGTGGCGGCCCTTCGATCAGCCCTCCTGGGGCCCAAGATCCTCGAGGACCTCGAAGATGTCGACCACGAATGCCTCTCGGCAGAGCAGGATCTGCTCGTCGGCGCTCGGCGCCAGCCAGGCAGGATCCGCATCCTCGGTGTAGCGGCATGTCGTTGACGCGGGATCGTTGAAGTGACCCGTCACGCGCGCCCGCACCCGGTTGTCGGGGAAGACGATCCCACCGTCCGGGTTGGTGTGCAGATCCAACCCCCCGCCAATCCCATCGCTGATCACCCAGCACGCGTACGCGAGCCAGGCAGGCTCGGCCGGCACGACGCCGCCCTGGCAGTGTCCGACCTCTCCGGTCACGGTGAGGGACGCGTCCGCGTAGCACTGCAACCGGTCCCATGCGAGCATGCCCATCGCCGCTTGGGGGTCCGTGGGGCAGTCACCCTCGACCAACGCCACGGCATTGGGGTCACTGAGCCGCGCCCAGCCGAACTGGTGCGGCGGCTGCGCCGGGTAGCGGACCTCGTACCAGGTCTCGCCGCCGATCTCGCGCGGACCGCCGGCGACGATCACCTCGGACCCCGGATCAAGCGTGAGGATCGCCGGCTCGGACGGAACGACGTGGAAACTCGCGCCGGCCGACAGGACGACCAGGCTGTCGGGCGGCAGCTCGACGGCGGGGAACGTTGGGGTGGAGGGCACCTCGGTCGCCTCGGTCGCCTCGGTCGGCGACGGCAGCGCCGGGCTCGCAACCGTCCCCGAGGGGGATGCGGAAGCCGTGGAGCTGGTCTCCACCCTGCAGGCGGCGACCAACAGCAGCGAGACGAGCGGCAGCGCCCACCGCCGCACGGATCCCGGGCCGGCTGCAAACATGGGGAGAGCCTACTCCGCGTTGACTGCGGTTGGACTACGGCGCCGGCTCGATGGCGATCGTCACGCCGAACGCCGTGGCGGAGCGACGTGGCCCGGCCCCGCCCCGGAGGGTCAGCCGCGCCCAGTCATGCCCGGCCACCGTCGGGCCGAGCTGGATGCGGTGCGGTCCCAGCGTCGCAGCGGCGTTCGCGCCGGACGCTGTGAACACCAGCCCCAGGTGCGCCGCGCAATCGGCGGCCAGCGCGATCGGGTCGGACACCGCGAGCTCCAGGCTTGCCAGCCGAACGCGTGATCCCAGCGGGTGCACGAAAGTGCGGCGCGCAGCCATGGCGCGAGGGCCCCACTCGTCGCCGCGAGCGGCATGCTGGATCAGGAACGGCGGCAGGTCCGGACCGACCTCGGGAAGCGTGGCGGTCCACCATTCGGTCAGCTCGCCGCCCGTGCCCGCCCGGCTGCCGTGGACGGGAGGGCCGATGGCGCTGCCGCTCGCCTGCAGCCGCGCGACGGTTGCCGCGAGGTTGTCATCGCTGAGCGCCCAGGTGGCGAACCCGCCACCGCCGTCCAGCGCGCGGACCGCGGCTCGCCCCACCGCCCAGCCCAGCGCGGCGTCCGGGTCCTCGACGCCGATCAGCTCCAGGTACGCGTCGCCCAGGAAGGCGATCCGGTTGAACGTGCCGAGGCCGGGGTGGCGCCCGCCACCGGTGAAGGCGAGGCCGAGGCGCTCGGTCAGCTCGTCGGCGGCGGCGTCCGGGTCGGGAACGGCGATGACGACATGGTCGATGGCGGTGGCCACGGCGGCATCCTACGCCCGCACCGGTGGTAGGCTCCGACGCATGGTCCTGGAACGTCCGGCGCCCGGCTCGCACGACCGCTCGACCCCGTCGGGCACGCTCGAGGAGAGCTCCGCCGCCATTTTCGAGGCGATGCTCGCCGCGCGGGACGCTGAGCAGCGCGGCGATGCCGGGCGCGGGACGCTCGACGCCTTCTATCGCACGCTGATGGACGGCACCCTGCTGCTCCCCGTCCCGCCCGATCACGGCGAGGAGGCGAAGGCGGCGCTCGCCTCGGCGGTCAACGACCACGACGAGGTGGAGGTGAGCGTCATGCTCGCGGTGGATGCCGGCGGGAACCCGACCAGCGTCTGCTTTGCATCGGTGGCGGCACTCTCCGCCTGGGCACCACGCGGGACGGCCTCCCTCCCCCTTCCCGCGCGCATCGCCATCGCCAACATGGCCGCTGCCGGCGTCCCGTCGATCATGGACCCGGCAGGGCCGATCCCCTACCGATTCGAGACCGATGAGCTCACGGCGCTCGCCTCGGGTCTCCTTCCGGGCACCGGTGAGCCGCTGGCACCCGCGACCGAGCGGCGCTCGATTCGCCTCCGCCTGGCGGGCCGCGAGGGCCTGGTGCTCGAGGCACCCCTCCGGGATGCACTGCGCGCCACCGAGGTGGAGGCCGCCTGGCTGGTCGAGTCAGAGACCGATGGCCGGCGCCGCCTGATGCTCGGGTTGCTGGGCGACGATGGCGCATCGGCCACTGTGGACGTACCGGACGGGACCGAGGTGGTGTGGTTGGAGGAGCCGCTGCTGGCATCGGTCCGGGCGGTGGCGAAGCCGTTCTACCGGAAGGGCCGACGATGAGTGACGTGATTCGCGTCGAACGCGCAGGAGCGGTGGCGCGGGTGACGATGACCCGGCCGGAGGTGCGCAACGCCTTCAACGCCGAGCTGATCGCCGGGCTGAGGGAGGCGTTCGAGCGGCTCGGCGCGGAGCCCGGGACGGCGCTGCGGGCGGTGGTGCTGGCGGGCGAGGGGAAGGCATTCTCCGCCGGAGCCGATGTCGCCTGGCAGCGGGCGGCCATGTCGTTGACGACGGAGGAGAACGAGGCCGACGCGGCACGCCTCCAGGACATGCTCGCGGCGATCGACGAGTGCCCGGTGCCAGTGATCGCGCGGGTTCACGGGGCGGCGCTGGGCGGGGGGATGGCGCTCTGCTGCGTGGCGGATATCACGCTGGCGACCGCAGACACCATCTTCGGATTCACCGAGACCAAGCTCGGTCTGGTCCCGGCCGTGATCAGCCCCTTCGTCCTGCCGCGCATCGGCGAGGGAAATGCGCGGGCGCTCTTCCCGACCGGGGAGCGCTTCGGCTCCGGGCGCGCACTCCAGATCGGCCTGGTCCACGAGGTGGTGCCGGACGAGTCGGCGCTCGACGCGCGGGTGGAGGCGCTGCTGGCCGAGATCGGATCGGCCGGCCCGAACGCCGCGCGAACCGCGAAGGCGCTCATCCGCGGGCAGCGCGACATGACGCACGACGAGGCGCGCGCCTCCACGGTCCGGCGGGCTGCTCAGCAGCGCGTCTCGCCCGAGGGGCAGGAGGGCCTGACCGCGTTCCTCGAGAAGCGGCCACCGTCCTGGCGGCAGGAGTAGGCGCCTCCGGCTCTGCGACAATCGCGACATGACCGATGAGGCGCTGACCCCGCGCCAGGTCGCCGACGAGCTCGGCGTGACGGTGCGAACCGTGCAGCGCTGGGTCGCCGACGGGCGGCTGCCGGCCACGCGGGTCGGCGGGCGAGTGCGAGTGTCGCGTTCGTCTCTGGGAACGGTAGCGGCCGGCCCCGACGTCCCGGAGCCGAGGCAGATCCGCTCACTGCTGATCGCGAACCGCGGCGAGATCGCTGCACGCATCGCGCGGACCGCCGCGCGGCTCGGCATGCGCACGGTGGGTATCCACACGTCCGACGACCACGCTCCGGACGGGTTCGACCTGGCGCTGCAGGTGAGCAGCTACCTGGACGCCGGCGCGGTCCTCGACGCTGCCCGCCGCGCTGGCGCCGACGCCATCCATCCCGGCTACGGGTTCCTCTCCGAGAACCCGGCTTTCGCCGAGGCGGTCGGTCGAGCCGGATTTGCCTGGGCCGGACCACCCCCCGGCGCCATCGCGGCGATGGGCGACAAATCCGCGGCGCGGCGGATCGCGGCGGCGCACGGCGTGCCGATCGTTCCCGGCTACGACGGTGAGGCGCAGGACGACACGACCCTGGCCGCCGAGGCGTGGCGGATCGGGTTCCCGTTGCTGGTCAAGCCATCGGCCGGCGGCGGAGGCAAGGGGATGCGTGTTGTTCGCTCCGCGGGCGAGATGCCTGGAGCGCTGGCGGCGGCACGTCGCGAGGCGAGCCGAGCATTCGGCGACGATCGGCTCATCCTCGAACGACTCCTCGGCCGGGCGCGACACGTCGAGATCCAGGTCCTGTTCGACGGGTACGGCCATGGCGTCCATCTCGGCGAGCGCGACTGCTCGGCGCAGCGCCGCAACCAGAAGGTGCTCGAGGAGTCGCCGGCTCCATCGGTCACGCCGGATCTGCGCGCGCGGATGGGTGAGGCCGCCCTGCGGGTGGCGGCCGCCGTCGGCTACGTCAGCGCAGGCACCGTCGAGTTCCTCCTGACCGATGCCGGCGAGTTCTTCTTCCTGGAGATGAACACGCGGCTCCAGGTCGAGCACCCGGTCACCGAGGCCGTCACGGGCCGCGATCTCGTGGCCGACCAGTTGCGGATCGCTGCTGGCGAGCCGCTCGGCTTTGACCAGGCGGCGGTGCACTGGAGCGGGCACGCCATCGAGGCGCGGCTGTACGCCGAGGACCCCGATGCCGGCTTCCTTCCCGCCGCGGGTCGGATCGCGGCACTGCACTGGCCCGAGGGCGTCCGCGTGGAGACCGGCCTGCGCCCCGGTGACACCGTCACGGACCGATACGACCCACTCCTGGCCAAGCTGATCGCCCACGGCTCGACACGGGCCGAGGCGCTGGCCCGCCTGCGCAGGGCGCTCGACGAGACGGTCGTCCTTGGCGTCCGCACCAACCTGCGCTTCCTGCGCTGGCTGCTCGACGTTCCGGCCACCCGTGCCGGCGACCTGCGGATCGACACCCTCGCTGGGCTGGAGTTGCCCCCACCGGCGGTCCCCGACCACGCAGCCTGGCAGGCCGCCGCAGCCACGCTGCTCGCCGGCCGCCCGCACGCCCCATGGGGCGGCGCCTGGCGCGGGGCCGCTCCGGCCGCCGTGTGGGTGCGGCGCGGGGAGGAGGTTCGACGCGTGGAGCTGGCCGGAATCCCGGGGCCCGCGCCCCCGGTCGCGGCTGATGGTGCCGTGGTCCACGTGGCGGTCGAGGGACAGTCGCTCGAGTTCTCACTGGCCGCCCCACCCGACGTGGAGGAGGCCGTTCGACACGCGGCGCACGCCGGTGACCGCGCGCTCCTGCACGCGCCGATGCCCGGCCGCGTGATCGCCGTGCGCGCCCGCGAGGGCGACCCGGTCGAGGCGCACGCCCCACTGGTGGTGATCGAGGCGATGAAGATGGAACACGCCGTCGTAACGCCGTTGACGGGATCGGTGAGCGGCCTCTTCGTTTCCGTGGGCGACCAGGTGCAGCGGGGCGACCTGCTGGCCGAGGTATCGGCCTAAGATGGCCGCCCGATGACCCGCCCCGAGGTGCGCATCTACGAGGTCGGCCCCCGTGACGGCCTGCAGGCCGAGGCGGTCGTGGTCTCGACCGAGGCGAAACGTCGCTTCATCTCCCTGCTGGCCGACGCCGGACTGCGCGAGATCGAGGCGACCTCGTTCGTACGCCCCGACGCGATCCCGCAGATGGCCGATGCCGACGAGCTGATGCGCGACCTGGAACGGCGCCCGGGTGTCCGCTACCCGGTGCTCGTCCCGAACAGCCGCGGCATGGAGCGTGCCTTGGCTGTGGGCGCCGATGCCGTCTGCGTCTTCACCGCAGCCTCCGAGGCATACGCGCAGGCGAACATCCGGATGAGCATCGACGAGTCGCTCGCCGCCTTTGCCCCGGTGGTGGGCGCCGCGCGAGAGCGCGGGATATGGGTGCGCGCCTACGTGAGCGCCGCCTTCGGCTGCCCATACAGCGGCGAGGTTGACGCGCGGCAGGTCGTGTCGGTCAGCGAGCGGCTGCTCGAGTTGGGGATCGATGAGCTGAGCATCTCCGACACGGTCGGCGTCGCCACGCCCGCCGACCTGCGACGGGTGCTCGGGGCGCTCGACGCGGCCGGCATCGATCGGGACGTGACCGCGCTCCACCTGCATGACACGCGAGGCACCGCGCTGGCCAACCTTGTCACCGCCATGGAGCTGGGCGTCCGGTGCTTCGATGCCTCGACCGGTGGCACCGGGGGCTCGCCGTACGCGCCCGGGTCGGCCGGCAACCTGGCCACCGAGGACCTGGTCTATCTGCTGGACCGCGAGGGGGTGCGCACCGGAGTGGACCTCGATCGTGTCCTGGCGGCAGCGCAATTCATCGCGGGGGAGCTCGATCGCGAGGTGAGCAGTCGCGTCGGCCGGGCCGGCGGCTGGCCACGCTGACACTCGACGGTGGGCGCTAGGATGGCACCCGTGGAGGCGCGCCCGATCATCCTGGACGTCGATACCGGCATCGACGATATGGTGGCGCTGCTCATCGCCGCCACGGCACCTGAACTCAACCTGCGCGGCGTGACCTGCGTGGCGGGCAACGTCGAGATCCACCATGTCGCGCGCAACACGGCCACCATCCTGCAGATGGTCGGCCGACAGGATGTCCCGGTCAGCATCGGAGCGGCGAGGCCGCTCGTCCGGCGCCTGCGAACCGCTCCGGAGACGCATGGCCCGACCGGCACCGGGTACGTTGAGCTGCGTGGGGAGGACAAGGCGCTCAGGTCAACCGAATTCACCGCCGTTCCGGCCCCGCAGTACTTCGGCGCCCACATCGACCGCCACCCCGGGGAGATGACGATCGTGGCGCTCGGTCCGCTCACCAATCTGGCGGTGGCCGCCCGGGTCGGCATCGACATGACGACCGGGCTGCGTGAGGTGATCTGGATGGGCGGCACGCTGCGGACACGGGGCAACACCACCGAGACCGGCGAATGGAATGCCTGCGTCGACCCTGAGGCCGCCGACGAGTGCCTCGCTGGAGGCGTGGTCAAACGCATCTTCCCGCTCGACGCGACGCAGGGCCTGGTCTTCACACTTGACGACCTCGACGCGGTGCCGGACACGCCCCTGGCGGGAATCGTCCGAGACGCGATTCGCTTTTACATCGCCTTCCACCGCGAGAGCGACGGGATCGACGGCTGCTACCTGCATGATCCGGTCACGCTCATCGGATCGCTGCTGGCGCCCGACCTGGTGACGGAGACGGTGCACGAGGCGCTCGCCTGCGACACGGGCGCCGATCTTCAGGCGGCGGGAAGCCTGTACCGATGGACCGATGGAGGGCGACCGACCGCGGAGATCGCCACCATGATCGACGCTGACGGCATGAAGGCCGAACTGCTGGCGCGCCTGGCGCGAGCGGTCGCGGCGCCAGGCACGTAGGACCACGAAGGAGGCACGAGGTGGACTCAGCACGCTGGACCCGGGCCGGCATCGGCCTGGCCGCGGGGGCGGTACTCGGAATCGGGCTGTATGCCATCGGCCAGGCCTGGCCGATGGCGGCGGCCGTCGGCTTCATCGCCGCACACATGGTCTACGCGGTGGTGACGCGCTCGCAGACTGGCGAGTGGGGGCCGCTGCGCGTCTCCGCCGGCCTGGTCGCATTTGCCGCCGCCACGTACGTTGGGATCGTTGCCTTCGGCAACTTCGGCGATCCCAATGCGGTCGATCCGAACACCTACGCCAACACCAAGGCGGCCAACTCGTGGGCCTTGATCCTGACCGTGGCGATGGTGATCGGCGTGGTGGTCACCTACGGGCTCGAGTTGATCCAGACGGGACGCCTGGCATCGCTCTCGGGCCAGTTCGGGACGCGCACGTATCTGCTCATGGCGGTCGGCATCGGCGTCAATGTCATCCTCGGACAGGCGGTCGCATCAGCACTCAAGATTCCGATCTACCTCGACTCGATCGGCACGATCCTCGTAGGGGTCCTGTGTGGCCCCATCGCCGGCGCGATCACTGGCGGACTCGGCAACATCCTGTGGTCGTACGTCATCCCGCCGCCCTTCCAGTACCAGCCTGCCGCCGCTTTCGCCATCACCGCGGTGGCGATCGGCGTGATCGCCGGCCTGTTGGGGCGTGCCGGCTTCCTGCGGCCTCGGCCGAACCGATCGACCGGCGAACTGCTGGCCGGTGGCGCCGTGGCCGTCGCCCTGGTGGGAGGCCTCGCCTGGGCGGCCTCGCAGGCCTACACCAAGATCTTCGAGACCGAGATCAGCCTCTTCCCGGACCCGGCCAACGTAGATGCGATCTTCGTCGTGCTCGGCTGGCTGGCCCTCGGGCTGGTCGTGCTCGCCGTGTTGGGCCTGTTCGCCCTTCTGCTCGTGCGCCGGGACCTGACCGCCGCCTACGTCGTGGTCGCCGGCGTGCTGACCGGCATCGTGGCCGCGCTCATCAGCGCTCCCATCGCGGCCGGCGTGTTCGGCGGCGTGACAGCCTCGGGCACCGACTTCCTGGTCGCCGCCTTCCGGCAGGCCGGGCTCGACGTGGAGGCTGCCACCACCGGTCAGGGGCTGATCAGCGACCCGATCGACAAGGTGACCACCTTCTTCACCGTCTACCTGATCCTGGCGGCGCTCGCCACCCGATTCAAGGCGCGCTTCCCACAGGGTGAGATGGTGATCGAGGAGGCGTCCGCCTGACCGATCGCCTGCCATCGTTTCTGGGAAGGCCGGGGCCGAGCGCCGTCCACCGGCTCAACCCGCTCACCAAGGTGGCGCTCGCGGTGGTCAGCACCGCGCTGGCCATCACGCTCGGCGGGATCTGGGGTCCGGCGCTGCTGACGGTGGGGGCCGTGCTGCTGCCGGCCGCCCTGGCCGGCATCGCCGGTCGGCTGTTGCGAACCGCGCTGCTCCTGACGCTGCCGATCGCAATCAGCGTGCTCGTCATCAACCTGTTCTTCTACCCCGCAGGTCGCGAGATTCTCTTCGCGATCGGGCCTGTGCGAGCGACCTCCGAAGGACTCGCCTTTGCCCTTGAGACGCTCGCGCGCATCGGTGCCATCAGTGGCGCCATCACCCTCTTCTATCTGACCACGCCGGCGGGAGACCTCGTCCTCGACCTCGAGCGACGCGGGGTCTCGCCACGTATCGCGTTCGTCGTGCTCGCGGCTGTGCAGACCGTGCCGGCACTCGTCGAGCGGGCCGTCGCCATCACCGCCGCCCAGCGGGCGCGCGGGCTCGATACGGAGGGGTCGCTGTGGCGCCGCCTGCGCGGAGTGCTGCCGCTGGCCGGTCCGGTCCTCCTCGGATCGATCACCGAGGTCGAGGAGCGCACGATGGCGCTGGAAGCGCGTGGCTTCACGCGGCCCGGACGGCGCACCCTGCTCTGGCATCCGCCGGACTCAAGCCGCCAGGCCGCGGCACGCTGGTTGTTGGTCGCGGCGATCCCGCTTGCCCTGGTGGCGCGCGCCTCCGGCTGGCTCGGGTGGCTGGGCTGATGCTGACCTTCGAGTTGGTCACCTACCGCTACGCGGGCGCGGCACGACCGTCACTTCAGGACGTGAGCCTAGTGATCGGCAGTGGCGAGGTGGTCGGCCTGGTGGGTGCCTCGGAGGCGGGCAAGACGACCCTCTGCCTCGTCGCCGCCGGGCTCGCTCCTCGCACGGTTCGCGGGACGCTCAAGGGGCGGATCCTGATCGACGGGACGGACGTTGCCCCGCTGACGATCCATGAGCTGGCCGGTCAGGTGGGGATCGCCTTCGCGAACCCCGCCACACAGCTTTCCGGGGTGGCCGGCACGGTCTACGAGGAGGTCGCCTTCGGACCGATGAACCTCGGCTTCTCGCGTTCCGAGGTGATCGATCGAACCGAGGCGGCACTCGGCGCCCTGAAGATCAGCGATCTCGCGGAGCGTGAACCTGCGCTCCTCTCCGGCGGGCAGCAGCAGCTCGTGGCGATGTCCGGCCTGCTCGCACTGCGGCCCGCGCACCTCGTCCTCGACGAGCCTACCGCGCAGCTCGATCCCGCCGGAACGCGGCTGGTCGCCGAGGCGCTCGCGCGCCTGGCGTTGGACGGCGCATCGATCCTCGTCGCCGAGCAGAAGACCGATCTCCTGGCGTCCATCTGCGACCGCGTGGTGGCCCTCGACGCCGGACGCGTGGCGCTCGACGGCCCCGCCTTCGAGGTGCTGGGCGATGCGAGGCTCGCCGAACTGGGCGTGGCCGCCCCGGCATCGGTTCGGCTTCGAAGCCTGGCTGGCGCGGCTGGCCCCGGTCCAGAGGCCCTGGCGCACCTCGACGGCGCGCTCGCGATGGAGGCGACCGCCTGATGCCAGACCTCGCGATGGAGTCGGTGGTGCACGTCTATGAGCGGGGCGCCGTCCGCGCCCTGGATGGAGTCTCGCTGCGTGTTTTGGCCGGAGAGCGGGTGGCGCTGGTCGGCCAGAACGGCAGCGGCAAGACGACGCTGGTACGGCATCTGAACGGGCTGCTCCGGCCGACGAGCGGTCGCGTGTCGCTGGACGGCCGAGACACGGCCCCCCTGCGGGTTGCCGAACTGGCGCGCAGCGTCGGGCTCGTCTTCCAGGATCCGGACCGTCAGATCTTCGCCGGATCGGTGGCGGCCGAGGTGGAATTCGGTCCGCGCAACCTGGGAATGCGGGGCGCGGAGCTGCGCAGCGCCGTGGACGAGGCGCTCACTGCCGTCGGGCTCTCGAACGAGGCGCGCACCAACCCGTACGACCTCGGCGCCTCACGTCGGAAGCTCCTGGCACTGGCGTCCATCCTGGCGATGCGCACCCCCATCCTGGTCCTGGACGAGCCCACCACCGGGCAGGACGAACGCGGCGTGGCGACCGTTCGTGGCGTGATCGACGCGGCCCACGCCGAGGGACGCACCGTGGTCGCCATCAGCCACGATATGGAGTTCGTGGCCGGCTCGTTCGACCGGGTGGTGGTGATGAGCGCCGGGCGGATCGTCGGAGACGGGCCGCCCGCATCGGTCTTTGCGGCTTCTTCGTGGGAGATGCTGCGCTCGACCTACCTGGAGCCGCCGATGGCCGCACGGGTGGGCGAGCGGCTCGGCCTGGGATCAACGCCGACCGACGGCTCGCTGATCAGCGCGCTCGTTCGGGCCGGGTAGCCGCGCTCAGTAGAAGCCGGGCGGAGGCGGCAGCGGGTTGCCGTCCGCGTCGGTTCGCTCGAGGGGCGGCAGGTCGTCGCGATGCCGGCGTCCTCGGATCGGCCCCGGGATCGGCTCGGCCATGACCGAGTGGACGACCTCGTCGAGGCGCTGCTCGATCCCGCGCAACCCAAGGTGGCGCAGCGCCGCACCGAAGCGGTCCACGAACCCGGCGTCCCGAAGGAGGCTGAACGCGAGCGACGAGTGTGAGCGCACGAGCAGCTCGATCCCGCGCGCCGCCTCGGCCACGTTCACCTGGTTGAGCCCGAGCTGCGCGTCGAGCAGGTCGAGTGCGCGATTTGCCTCGCGGCGCCCTCGCGTGGTGAAGTGCGGCGTGCGGTTCACCAGGACGCGCGATCGATAGAGCGCGGCGCGGGCCTGGGCGTTCCGATCGGAGCCTGGCGGAGATGACATGGACGGAATCTTACGCGGACGAGACGGATGGGAGGCGGCTATCGCAGAGGCGCTGCGAAATGCCGCGCGACCGATCGCGGCGGATCCCCGCTTCTCGCCGCGCGGCTTGACCGACCGAGCCCAGGTGGAGCGCTACGACCGCTCGGCGTTTCCTCCGGCGCGCCCGGCCGCAACGCTGCTGCTGGTCTACCCCGCCACCTCCGGTGAGCTGACCGTAGCGCTGACCGTCCGCCACGCCGACCTGCGAGCCCACGCCGGCGAGATCTCGCTTCCCGGCGGTACGGTGGACCCCGGAGATGCCTCCCACGAGGCGGCTGCGCTCCGCGAAGCCTGGGAAGAGGTGGGCGTGGACCCGGCCAGCGTGCGCATCGCCGGCATCCTCGACGAGGTCTGGATCCCGGTCAGCAACTTCGAACTGCGGCCGTTCGTCGGAACCGCCGCGCGCCGACCGCCGCTCACACCGCATACCGACGAAGTGGCAGAGATCCTGGAGCTGCCCCTCCGCCACCTGTTGACCGATGACCTGGTCGGCGAGGAGCTGATAGAGGGTCCCGGGTGGCTGCTGCGAGCCGGGGTGTACCGATGGCAGGGCCACCGCATCTGGGGCGCCACCGCTCGCACCCTGGCGATGTTTGCCGCCGTGTTGCTCGAGGCGGGGATTCCAAGCGAGGAATAGCCGGCCGACGGCCTAGCGGCGAGATTCGACGGTGGTCTTTGCGGCGCGGAGCAGGGCGAGCAGCTCGGCGTGGTGCGGGGCGGGGGCCGCCACGATGCTCAGGCTGGGACCCATGCGACCCTCGTCCCACCAGGGGCCACCGCGGAGGCTCGTGACCGTCGCCCCGCCGCGCTCCGCGATCAGGCCGGCGGCGGCGACGTCCCACAGCGACAGCCCGCCGTTCCCGATGAACGCATCGAACCGCCCCGATGCCACCGACGCCAGCGCCAGCGCCGCACTCCCCATTCGCCGCGGGATGCGGATCTCGTGCGCGATGCGTCGTTCGCGGGCGATCCCGCCGCGTCCGATGATCGCCAGGCTGACCACGAAGTCGCCGAGCGCGCCCTTGTCGGACGCCGTCACGGTGTGACCGTTCAGCTGCGCGGGGCCCGCGGCGGTCGCCGCGTAGCAGTCGTCGCGCAGCGGGTCCAGCACGACGCCGACGACCGGTCGCCCCTCCTCGACAAGCCCGATCGATACGCAGAAGTAGGGGATCCCGTTCGCGTAATTCACCGTCCCGTCGAGCGGGTCGATCACCCACCTGCGCGCTGCCTTCGCGCGGCGCCCAGCCATGGCTGTGCCATCGGTGCCGCCACCGGCCGCGTGGTGCCCCGACTCCTCCGCCAGGATCGCATCGTCCGGAAACCGGTCGCGGATCGCCTCGATGACGAGCGCCTCGCTCTGGTAGTCGACCTCCGTGACCACGTCGCGGCGGCTCTTGCGGTCGACCTGGACGACCTTCTCATAGCTCGCGGTGAGCAGGCCACCGGCGCGCCGGGCGAGGTCGATGGCGAAGGCGAGGTCGCCGGCGTGGGGATCGGTCATCCCGGCGATCGTAGCCGACCGCCGCGCACCCGGCCGATTGAGCGGCACGTCTCGGGGCGCTAGGCTAACGGGCGTGCAGCAGATCCACCTCCATGCCGAGCCGGGCGATTACGCGCCGCTGGTGCTCCTGCCCGGCGATCCGAACCGTGCCACGCTGGTCGCGGCGCGTTTCGACGGCGGACTGACGGCCGCGCGCCTGGTCAACAGCAACCGCGGAATGCTCGGTTACACGGGCACGATCGACGGGCGCCCGGTGAGCGTGCAGACCACGGGCATGGGCGGCCCATCCATCGCCATCATTGTGGAGGAGTTGCTGCGCTTGGGCGCCCGGCAGCTGATCCGAATCGGCACCACCGGCGCCCTGCAGTCGCACATCCGCCTGGGCGACCTTGTCATCGCGACGGCTGCCACCCCGACCGATGGGACCACGCAGTCGTTCATGGGCGGCAAGCCGTATGCGCCTGCCGCCGATTTCGCGCTCACGCACGCGCTCGTCCATGCTGCCGACAAGTTGACCGTGCCGTACCACGTTGGCCCCATCGCCACCCTGGACATCTTCAGCCACTACCACCCCGACCCCAACTACGTTCGCCCCTGGCGCGACGCGGGGGCGCTGGCGGTGGAGATGGAGGCAAGCGTCCTCTTCTACCTGGCGACCGCACGCGGCGTGCAGGGCGCCTGCCTCGGCGTGGTAGTCGACATCGACTCTGGGGAGGAGAGCCAAGAGCACACCTACCTGAGCCCGAATGACCTGAACGCGGCTGTGGAGCGCATGATCGACGTGGCGTTGGCCGCCGAGATCGAGTGATCCGCTCGACGGCTCGCGTACCATTCGCCCCATGACCGAGACGATCTCCCGCCCTGCCGCCGCCGGCGCGGCGGCCGACTTCCTCCCCCTCAAGGGGATCGACCACGTCGAGTTCTGGGTCGGCAACGCCAAGCAGGCCGCCGCCTACTATCGGGCCCTGTGGGGCTTCACCCCCGTCGCCTATGCCGGGCTCGAAACCGGGGTCCGCGACCGCGCCAGCTACGTGATGGTGCAGAACGAGATCCGCTTCGTCTTCACCGCCCCGCTCACCCCCGACGGAGAACTCGCCGAGCACGTCCGCCGCCATGGCGACGGAGTGCACGACATCGCCTTCGCGGTCGACGACGTGGAGTCGGCCTGGCGCGAGACGACCGCGCGCGGAGCCCGCTCGGCGATGGAGCCGAGGGAGATCCCCGGCAAGAAGGGCACCCTGCGTCGCTCGGCGATCCATACCTACGGCGAGGTGCTGCACTCGTTCGTCGACCGGAGCGACTACACCGGCACCTTTGCGCCGGGGTACCACCGGGTGACGAAGCCGGCCGCGGCGGCCACCGGACAGCAGTTGCTGGAGGTCGATCACTGTGTCGGCAACGTCGCGCTTGGCGACATGAACCGCTTCGTCGACTTCTACCGTGACGTGCTCGGCTTCGCCCAGCTGGTCCACTACGACGACAAGGTGATCCACACCGAGTACTCCGCCCTGATGAGCAAGGTGATGCAGAACGGGAATGGGCGGATCAAGTTCCCGATCAACGAGCCGGCCGCCGGGAAGCGCAAGAGCCAGATCCAGGAGTTCCTCGACTACTACCTCGAG
Organism: Chloroflexota bacterium; assembly: GCA_029865285.1. Classification (GTDB taxonomy): domain Bacteria; phylum Chloroflexota; class Limnocylindria; order QHBO01; family QHBO01; genus CF-167. The sequence continues at coordinate 1,157 of JAOUHE010000022.1, read as the reverse complement.
GCGGGCACCCAGCACATCGCCCTGCGCACCGAGGACATCGTCGGCACGGTCCGCGCCCTGCGCTCACGAGGCGTGGAGTTTCTGGGGCTGCCGCACGAGTACTACGCCTCGCTGCCCGACCGCGTCGGCGACGTCGGGGTACCGATGGACGTCCTGGAGGAGCTCGGCATCGAGGCCGACCGCGACGAAGAGGGCTACCTGCTCCAGATCTTCACCAAGCCCGTCCAGGATCGGCCGACCTTCTTCTTCGAGATCATCGAGCGGCACGGGTCGCGTGGCTTCGGGGTCGGCAACTTCAAGGCGCTCTTCGAGGCGATCGAGCGCGAGCAGGAGAAGCGCGGCAACCTCTAGCCCGGCCCACCGATGAAGATCGCCCATGTCCGCCCGCACGACGCCCCGTCTGGCACGCCATGGCAGCTGGCCGCCGCCCGCGATCCCGACGCTCGGCGATGGCTCCTTCTCGAGGAGGCGCGCCAGGGTCTGGTGGTTGAAGATCCGCGACGCGCCCACAACTCGGCGCTCTTCCGCCAGCCGATGACCACGCTCGACGACCACCTGGCCCGCGGCCTGCGGGTGGGAGCGTTGGCCGAGATCCTCGAGGGCTACGCCCGCGCGACCGATGACGACGAGGCGATCTCCCCCGCCGCCGACCTCGATTTCGGCCCACCCATCCTGCGACCGCCATCCCTGCGCGACTTCTACGCCTTCGAGGGCCACGTGCGGACGATGTGGGAGCGCCGCGGTGGCACCGTGCCGGAGGCGTGGTACCGGCTGCCGATCTTCTACTTCTCCAACGTGTCGGAGATCCGCGGCCCCGGCGAGCCGGTCTGGTGCCCGGCCGCCTCACGGGAGCTCGACTACGAGCTGGAGGTTGCGGCCTTGATCGACACGCCGGTCCACGACCTGGACGCCGCCCACGGCGAGGAGGCGATCGGCGGCTACCTGGTCTTCAACGACTGGAGCGCCCGCGACCTGCAGCGCGAGGAGACCGCCGTGCGCCTGGGCCCGGCCAAGGGCAAGGACTTCGCCAGCTCCATCGGTCCCTGGCTGGTGACGCCCGACGAACTGGCCGATGCGCGCAGCGCCAAGGGGTATGACCTGGCGATGACCGCCACCGTCAACGGGGTCGAGCTGAGCCGCGGCAGCTGGGCGAACTC
>JAOUHE010000143.1 GCA_029865285.1 Chloroflexota bacterium | reverse complement strand
CTGAGGGCGATCCCCGCCCTCGCGTTCACCATCTGGTCCGGCATCGCCCTCAGCTATTCCTATTCGGATGGCGTGCGCACCGGGTACCTGCAGAAGCTCTCCCGGAAGGGGTGGCTCTGTAAGACGTGGGAGGGGGAGCTCGCGCTCGCCACGGCGCCGGGCGTGTCACCGCAGATCTTCGAGTTCTCGATCCGGGACGACTCCCTGGCCCGGGCACTCACGGGCGACATGGGGAAGGGGAGGGTCTCGCTCCACTACGAGGAGCACCGCGGGGTCCCGACGAGCTGTTTCGGCGACACCCCCTACTTCGTCGTGGGCTTCTCCGTCTTGCCGGACGATGGCCGGCCTCCCTTGCCCTGATCCAGGAGGCTCCCGGCGGCCGAGGGATTGTGTAGGCGGGGTCTTGCTATTGCGGGGCGGGCACGTACCACCTAACTTCCTGCAGATCCTCCGGACTCTCTGGGGGATTGTCCAGCACGGGGGAACACATCAGTCCCGTGTGATCGATTGTGCAGGGCACGGCGCGTTCCGCTCCCGGCATCAATCAACAAAATCAGGAGTAGGGAATGCGTACGACCGGTAAGGTGAAGTGGTTCAACGACGCGAAGGGCTTCGGGTTCATCACGCCCGACAACGGCACCAAGGATTGCTTCGTGCATTACAGCGCGATCCAGGGTTCCGGCTTCAAGTCGCTCGCAGAGGGTGACGCCGTCGAGTTCGACATCGTGCAGGGTGCCAAGGGCCCCGCTGCCGAGAACGTCTCGAAGGTTTCGTAACCACCACCGGCACAATCGGAAGGCGCCCGGGGCTTCGGCTCCGGGCGCTTTTCATTTCCGCCAGCTGGACTCGCGGCTCGACGTGTGCCTCGGTGGCAGTCAGGGCCGGACGGGACGTCCGCGCGGCCGCCGGACGACGGATTCGATGGCGACCTCCAACTGGGCCTCGATCTCTGTCGTGATGGCCGGCAGGTCCACTTGAATCTGAATGAAGGGCCCCACCTCGACGCTCGCGCTGCCTGAGAGTCGCTGTGCGACCGCGAATGCCTCGCGCGCGGTTGCCCCCAGGCGCGACATCAGTTCGAGCGTTACGAACAGATCTGTGAGCATGCCGATCTGAATCCGGCGCTCAACACCCTGCCGACCCTTCGGTTCCAGCTCGGTCTTGAGTCTTCCGAGCAGGTTGTCGAGAGATTTTCGGCTGATGCCGAGTGCGGCAGCAGCAGTGGCTGTAGTGACCGCTCGCAGAGAAAACACTCCCCGAAAAGGATATATAAGCCTATGCTCCTATATCCTTTTGCAACAGCCACCTTGCTAAGGTCTCTGGCGCGCCAGAAGGCGACCTGTCGGTCGGGGACTCTGGCCAGGTCCGCCGAGTTGCTGTCCAGAAATTTCACAGCCAGTTCTCAAGATTCGGCGCTCAGACCTTGACCTGCCGATTGCTTCCGAGAAGCGCCGCCGGATTCGCGCTGAATGGAAATAATACGAGACCAAGAGTATTTTTGTATACCCTTTCTTTGCAGCAACTTAGATTCTATCCGCCGCCAATCACCTGGTCGTCCAAGAGACAGGTGTGCGCGGCCTCCAGCTGTGCGCGCACGGCGTTCAGGCCAGTGCCTCCCGGAATCTCACGATGCGAAACAGATGTCTCCGGCGCCAGCTCGCGCATCACGTCGCCATCGAACGCAGAACTGGCGGCAGCGAAGCTCTCCAACGGCAGGTCGATCATCTCGATACCCTTGTCCTCGGCTTCGCGCACAAGACGTCCGACCGCTGCATGCGCATCGCGAAAGGTCACGCGCTTGCGAACCAGGTAATCCGCGAGATCGGTTGCCATCATGGCAGACGATACCGCCGCCCGGGTGCGATCCGCGTTGATCGTCAGCGTCGCCACCGAGCCTGCGATCGCCGGCAGGAGCAGTGTCACCGCATCTACCGCGTCGAACAGGTTCCGCTTGTCCTCCTGCAGATCCTTGTTATAGCCACTCGGCAGCCCCTTGATGGTCCCGAGCAGGCCGACGAGGTCACCCAGCAGCCGCGCGGCGGATCCGCGCGCGAGCTCGAGCGCGTCCGGATTCCGCTTCTGCGGCATCATCGACGAGCCGGTGGAGAAGGCATCGCTGAATCGCACGAACCCGAACTCGCTTGACCCGAACAGGATCAGGTCCTCGGCGAGCCGGGACAGGTGCGTGCCGAGCATCGTGAGTGCGAAGAGCAACTCGGCGACGAAATCGCGGTCGCCGACGGCGTCGATGGAGTTCTCCGAGATGCGCTCGAAGCCCAGCGCGTCCCGCAGCTGATCCCGCGGCACGGCGAACGCCGAGCCTGCGATCGCGCCGGAGCCGAGTGGCAACACGGCCGCCGCGCTGCGCGCCCCGGCAATCCGCGCGCGATCGCGCTCCAGCGGCCAGAAGTGCGAAAGCAGCCAGTGTGCTACCGACACCGGCTGGGCCCGCTGCAGGTGCGTGTAGGCGGGCATGAGCGTCTCGACGTGTGCGTCCGCTTGCGTGAGCAACGCACGCTGGAGGTCCCGCACCATCGCGTCCACGCGTCCACAAGCGTCCATCGCCCACAGGCGCGATCCAGTGGCGACCTGGTCATTCCGGCTGCGCCCGGTGTGCAGGCGTCCAGCAGGCTCGGCCGCCTCCTCGTGCAACAGACGGTCCACGAAGGTGTGCACGTCCTCGTCGGAGGCGATCGGCTGCTCGCCCTGCTCGATACGCGCCCCGACGCGATCGAGCCCCTGTTGCACCGCCTTCGCTTCTGCAGCGCTGAGTACACCGGCGGACGACAAGGCCGCGGCCCACGCCTTGGAGAGCACGATGTCGAACGGCCAGAGCCGGATGTCCGTGCCAATGGAGCGGTTCACGGCCTCGAGCTCGGGGGCGGGCCCGCCTGCGAACCGTCCGCCCCAGAGCTTGTGCGCGCCGCCCTCGCCGTGGCTACTCACGTGCGCAGCTCAGGCATCACCCCTTCACCGGCTCGAGCGCCGCCGTCGGGAGCGACTTCATCTCGACCTTCACGCCCTTGGCCTCGAGGTCCTTGATGGCCCGCACGCGTGCCGCGAGCCCGTAGAGCCGGATGAAGCCGGCCGCATCGGACTGCGCGTAGACATCGTCTTCGCCGAAGGTGACGAAGCGTTCATCGTAGAGCGCCTGGTCGGACTTTCGGCCGGCGATCGTCATCGTGCCCTTCCAGCAGCGGATGGTGACGGTGCCCGTGACACGTCCCTGCGTGACGTTCACGAACGCGTCGTAGGCCTCGCGCTCCGTGGTCCACCAGCGTCCCTCGTAGACGAGGTCCGCGTAGCGAGGCGCGATGAGGTCCTTCGCCGCCAGCGTGCGGCGGTCGAGCACGAGCTGCTCGAGCTCGGAATGCGCCGTGTAGAGCAGGGTGCCCCCCGGCGTCTCGTAGACGCCGCGCGACTTCATGCCGACCAGCCGGTCCTCGACGATGTCCGCGCGACCGACACCGTGCTTGCCGCCGATCGCGTTGAGCTTCTCGAGCAGCGCGACGGGCCCGAGCTTCCTGCCGTTCACCGAGACGGGCGTGCCCGCCGCGAATCCGATCGTGACGTCCTCGTACTGGTCGGGCGCGTCCGCGGGATCGGAGGTGAGCATGAACAGGTCCTTCGGCGGAACCGAGTTCGGATCCTCAAGCACGCCGCCCTCGTGCGAGATATGCCAGATGTTCCGGTCGCGCGAGTAGATCTTGGTGGTGGTCGCGGCGACCGGGACGTTGTGCGCCGCGGCATAGGCGAGCGCATCCTCGCGTGACCGGATGTCCCACATCCGCCACGGCGCGATCACGGGCAGCTGCGGGGCGAGCGCCATGTAGGTGAGTTCGAAGCGGACTTGGTCGTTGCCCTTTCCGGTGCATCCGTGGGCCAGCGCGTCGGCGCCGATCTCGAGTGCGACCTCCACCTGCCGCTTGGCGATGATCGGCCGGGCCATCGAGGTGCCGAGCAGGTACTTGCGGCCGTAGATGGCACCGGCGCGCAGGGTGGGGAATACGTAGTCGCGGACGAACTCCTCGCGGAGGTCGGCGATGTGGCACTCGGCGGCGCCGGACGCGAGGGCCTTCTCGCGCACGCCTTCGAGCTCGTCACCCTGGCCGATGTCGGCGGCGACGCAGACGATGCGTGCGTCGTAGTGCTCGCGGAGCCAGGGGACGATGATGGAGGTGTCGAGGCCGCCGGAGTAGGCGAGGACGATGGTCTTCATGGATCGGGTGGTGTCGGCGGAGAAGTGAAAGTCGGATCCGGGGACAGAACGATCGATGGAACGTAACCGCATATATATGCGAATCCAAATTCGAG
>JAOUHE010000021.1 GCA_029865285.1 Chloroflexota bacterium | reverse complement strand
CCAACGGGCACGACCGATGAGGCAGCCCTGGCGTTCTCGCTGGCCGGGATCGAGGAGATCTTCGCCACCATGATCTATCCCGATGACGTGGCCGCCTTCCTGGTGGAGCCGATCCTGGGGGAGGGCGGTTACGTGGTCCCGCCGGACGGCTTCCTGCCCGCCCTGCGCGAGGTCGCCGACCGCCACGGGATCCTGCTCATCGCCGACGAGGTGCAGTCCGGTGTCGGGCGCACCGGAAAGATGTGGGCAACCGACTGGTACGACGCGCGACCCGACATCGTGGTAATGGCAAAGGGCATTGCGTCGGGGATGCCGCTGTCGGGGATCATGGCGCGACGCTCCCTGCTCGACCGTCTCGGCCCCGGGGCACACGGCGGCACGTACGGCGGCAACGCGGTCGCCTGTGCGGCGGCGCTCGCGACCCTCGACGTCATCGAGTCGGAGGATCTGCTCGCCAATGCCGCCCACCAGGGGGAGCGGCTGCTGGCCGGAATCCGCTCGGCCGCGGAGGGTCGCCCGAGCGTTGCCGAGGTCCGTGGACGCGGGCTCATGATCGGGATCGAATTCGCGGATACCGAGACGCTCGCACCGCGCCCCGACCTGGCCAAGGCGATCCTGCACGAGGCGTTCGAGCGCAAGTTGCTGCTGCTGACCTGCGGCACGTACGGCCAGGTGGTGCGGGTCATTCCGCCACTGATCACCACCGACGAAGAGGTTGACCGCGCCCGCGCCGTGATCGGCGAGTCGCTCGAGGCGATCGGCGCCTGACTACCCCTCGGCGAACGCCGCCAGCACCGATGCGGGCACGGGGACGAGTGGCGGTCGAGAGGTGATGTTGCCGCGAGGTTCATCGGGAGTCAGGTCAAGGCGATGCGCAACGAGCGCAACGCAGCGCCGCCCCTGGCACTGCCCGAAGCCCGCCTCGGTGGCGCGCTTCACCTCGTCGACGCTGCGCCAGCCGTCGTGGATCGCCTGGTAGACCCGCTCGCTGCTGGTCAGCCGACAGATGCACGCGATGTGGCGGGGCGGCTGCTCCATGTGCCGTGGATGACCACTCCAGCGGACCGATGGCGGCGGATCCGCCGGATCGATGCCGAGCAGTCGCGCGAGGTTCGGATCGGGGCGCTGGACCCACAACCGCTCGGCATGGACCAGGTAGGGGGTTGCCGTGCCGTTCTCGATCCGGACCGCACGCACCTGCCACGCCTCACCATCGGGCCATGCCCAGATGACCGTGGCGCCGTCGAGCTGCGGCAGATCATCGTCCACCACCACCAGCTCGGGAATCGACACGCGACGCAGCGGCTCCACGACGAGGCGCTGGCCCTCGGAAGCGGTCAGCCGGTCCCAGGCGGGGACGAGGGACAGGAGCGCGTCGGTCATGCCGGTGCCAGCCGGCGGTAGCGCGAGGCGAACCAGAGCAGAGGATCGTCGCGCTCTTCGTGGCCCGATGCCACGATCTCGCCAATGAAGATGGTGTGTGTGCCCACCGGGTGGCTTGCGTTGAGCCGGCAGTCGAAGTAGGCGAGGGCACCGTCCAGGATCGGTGAGCCGGTCTCGGCCTCATGCCAGGACGCGTCGCAGAAGCGCTGCAGCTTGTCCGCGGTGTTCGGCAGCGCAAAGCACTCGGCGAGCTGCTGCTGCTCCGCACTCAGGACGCTCACGGCGAACGAGTGGCTCCCCACGATGGCGGCGTGCGTCTCGCTGCTGCGATTGACGCTGGCCATCAACAGCGGCGGGTCGATGCTGATCGAGGAGATCGCATTGGCCGTCATGCCGGCCAGGAGCGGACCCTGGCGCGCCGCCACGACGGTCACCCCCGTGGCGAAGCTGCCCATCATGGCGCGCAGCGCCCGCCGCTCCTCCTCGGTCACCGGTAGCGCTCGAGGCGCTCGACGATGGCGTTGGCCGTTGCCCACGCCTCGGCGGACGGGTTCTCCCCACGGTGCAGGTGGACGAGCGGGACACAGTTCCAGGACGGCCCGTCCTCGTGCGGGATGTGGATCGCCAGGTCACCCCGATCAAGCGCGGCGACGATCGTCGCTCCGCGCTTGCCGCCGCGCACCAGCGCGCGCTCCATCGAGTGTGCGAAGTCGGCGGGCGGCCCGAATTCCTGCCCGATGCGCATCGCGATCAGACCGAACGTGGGCGGCAGGATCCCCCCGCGATCGTCGTCTATCGCCATCCCAGCCCTTCCAGCAGCCAGGTGAAGGCGGTGACACTGCCAAGGACAGTCAGTGCCAGCAGGAGGAGCAGAAGGAGCAGACCGACCGCGCTGGCCCAGCCGGGAATCGCGCGCTGCGGCGCGGCCACGGAGCCCTCGGCGAGCCAGATGGCCAGGGCGTCGCCGTCGACGTGGAGCTGCACATCGGCGTCGAGCGGAACGACGACCACGCGGTCACGGTCTCCGTCCCCCGCCTCGCCGGTGAGGAGGGCCCGCGGCGTGTCCGCCTGTCGAACCACGATGGCGTGATTGCCGGCCGCATTGGTCAATGGCAGCGCTTCGAGCCGTCCGCTCGAGCCGATCGGAATCGGGGGCTGCGCACCGTCCATGGCGGCGAGGATACCAGTCCGCCGCAGGGTGACCGGACGGTCAGCTGTCGAGAAGGGCGAGCGTGGGGGCCAGCGCTGCGATCGTGTCGGCGTTGATCGGGTCAAGCACCAGCTGGACGTGCGTCACGCCCTCTGCCGCAAAGGCCCGCAGCGCGGGGGCGAGGTGTTCGGGGTCGCCGGGAATGGCCGCGACGTCCGGGTCCGACAGATCGCCGAGCTTCCGGCCCTGGGAGCCGGGGAAGCCGATGAAGAGGGCGAGGGTCCGCTCCAGCGTCGCCGGGTCGCGACCGGCGCGGCGACAGGCTTCGTCCACCGTGTCGCGCATCGGTCGGTACCCCTCCGGGGAGTTCCCGAACCAGGTGAACCAGGCGTTCCAGGACTGCACGTACGGGAGCGTTATGGAGAGCATGCGCGGGCCGATCGAGCCGATCATCAGTGGTGGCCCCTCCGGGCGTGGGCCCCGGGGCAGCAACTCACAGTCATGGAGCTCGTAGTAGGTGCCGTGGAAGTCGCAGCGACCGTCCCGGAGCAGCGTGCGAATGACCGTGAAGGCTTCTTCGAAGCGGCTCACCCGCTTGCCAAACGGGAAGCCGTAGGCCCGGTACTCCGCCTCGTTCCAGCCCGCCCCGAGCCCCAGCACCAGGCGGCCACCGCTGATCTCCTCGATGGTGGCCGCCTTCTTGGCCAGCATTGCCGGGTTGTGGAACGACGTCGCCGCCACCAGCGGACCGATCTCGACCCGCTCGGTGATGGCGGCCAGCGCCGCGAGCGTCGACCACGCCTCCCAGGGGCCCCTGGGTGGCAGGCCGTCGTCGCGGTAGAGCAGGTGGTCGCCGAGCCAGAGCGAATCGAGCCCGATCGCCTCCGCACCTCGTGCCATCTCGGCGAGCTCCGACCAGCGGGCGACGTACTCCACCTCGGGGAGCTGGACTCCGATCTTCAGCGGACGCGGCATGCCCCGATTATCCCGAATGCGACCGGGGATAGTCGGCGATTGCGACAGCGACCGACGCGGGATCGGTGATCTCTCGCTCAGCCAGCGCGGCGAGGAAGGCGATTCGCTCCGAGATCTCACGCTCCAGGGCGTCCGCTGTCGTACCGAGCGAGGTTGCCAGCTCGGCGTAGGCAGCGGGGTCATGCAGCAGCGGCCGACCGGACCGGCCACCGTCGCCATCGAGCAGCGGTGGCAGCGGATCGCGCTGTGCGCCGGTGAGGCTCGGCGAGCGCTCGCCCTCCATGGCCGCCAGGCGCACGGGCACCAGCGTTCCCGCAGGATCGGTTCGCAGGTGCCACGCCTCCTCGACGCGGCGGTACATGCCCGTCGGCGTCCGGTAGGCGGAATACTGGAGGTAGACGGTGAGCGCGCCCAGCTCCGCGTCGGTTGCGCCGAGCTCGGCGCGCAGCAAAGCGGTCGCCTCACCGAGCGAATCCGCATGCATCGTCGCTCCGAGTCCGTAGCCGCCTGCCGCGAGTTTCAGGGAAAGGCGTGCGTTGCGACCCCAGACGTAGATCGGCAGGTGGTCGCTCATCTCGTTGACCAACAGGTAGCCACGGTCCGCGCCGATCTCGGCGGTCCATTCGTCGTCGGGGTGCCATCCCCGCAGGAAGACGCCCACCGCGCCGTCGGGCAGGAAGTCGACGAGGGCCGAGAGCGTGGTGGTCTTGCCCGCCATCGGCGCCTCCGACGCGAGCATCACGCCGCGGCGCCGATGTACTACCGCCCACAGCATCGCCATCAGGCGAAGATCGAGGCTGCCGCTCGCCGCGATCTCGACGGCACTCATCGGCTTGGGCAGTTCCCGGTGGTACCCCCACCAGCCCTCCGGGAATCGGCGATACCAGTCGAGGCGGGCGTCCATGCTGGCGGCCACGGTACCGCGCCCGTTTCGTGCCGCGCAAGCGTCGGATTCATGCCCGATGGCGTCCATCCGTGGCGATCGCAGCATGGGCCCGATAGCGGCTGACAGGACCTTGGTACCGGTCTGGCGGTGGGCCATGGCCGTTGACCGGGGGCACCAGTGTGGTCGTTGTGTGCGATGCGGTGCGGTCCAGAGTAGTTGCCGAGTCCCCGTACTCGCTGGTCCCATAAGGATCATGACACGAGCAGATGTAGCGATGTACCCCGCCGAGCGCGCCTGGGACGCGCACCGCGCGTTCTCCGTTGCCGTTGACCAGATGCGGCAGGGGGAACAGGTCGTGGCGCTGATCAATCCCGGAGCACACCAGGTTGACCATGCCGCCTCGAGCACCTGGCTGAGCGCCCGGCTGTCGATCGGCGAGCTCCCTCGCGTGCTCCTGCCGCACTGTGATGTCCGCTGCGAGGACGAGCCGCACGACCCGAACGACTTCGTCGTCCTTGCCGATCTGGCACTGGACGAGACCACCCTGCGTCGGACGTCGTGGTGGGAGTCGTGGACCGACAGCCTGCAACGCGATCTCCGCGGGGCGCGCCTCTGGTACGCCGGCTCACCGGCGCTGCTCGACACCCCCCCGTCCCGACAGCTGCGCACCGGAACGCGCCTCACCCGCGTCGCGGCTACTGACCCGTACTGGGTGCACTACGACACGGTCGAGCAGGAGACGCTCTACCGCATCGAGGCAGGCCCGCATGAGGGGGATGCGCTCATCGTCGCCTCGTTCGGCCTCTCGCCGCTCCTCCCCGGGCTCGCCGGGGCCCTTATCGCCCCGAACCACGCTCCGGCCCGCGACGTCGAGGTGGCGATACGGCTGCTGACCGCCGGCTGGGCGGCGGTCGAGCGCGGACTTCCCTTCGAGGAGTAACCGCGGAACCTGGCGGTGAGGCATCTCGCCTCATCGGTATCATGCCGGCGATGCCCGAATCCCCGCCCGAGCCCCAGGAGACCGTCGCTCGTCCGCTGCCCATGCTCCGCGGTGAGCGTGTCTGGCTACGCGCCGCGGTCAAGGCCGACATCACCGTCGGCCCCAATTGGGTCGCCGACGCGGAGATCGGCCATTTCCTGGGGATGAAGATGCCGGTAGGCGAGGACGGCGCCCAGGAATACGCACAGATGATGGCCTCGCAGCAGGGCAAGACGATGTTCTCGTTCAGCATCTGCCTGCTCGGTGAGGACCGCGCCATCGGGAACGTGACGCTGCGCGGCCTGGAGCGCGAGAATGGCAGCGCCGAGTTGTCGATCGTCATCTTCGACAAGTCCCGACTCGGGCGCGGCCTCGGGACCGACGCCCTCAACTGCCTCGTCGATTTCGGCATGGGTGAGCTGCGGCTGGAACGCATCTACCTGCACGTCTTCGACTACAACCCGCGCGCCAGGCGCTCGTACGACAAGGCCGGCTTCAAGACCGATGCAGTGTTGCGGCGCAGCAGGTTCCATCGTGGCGCGTTCCACGACGTTCAGTTGATGTCGATCATCCGCGACGATTGGCTGGCGCTGGATCGTCCGCGCAGCTGGGAACTGGCCGGACCCTAGACGGCGGCTCGTGGCAGGGTGATGGCAAAGGTCGTGCCATCGGGCCCGGTCCGCTCGACGACGATCCGCCCGCCGTTCGCGTCAAGAAGTTCACGCGCGATCGTCAGGCCGATCCCGCTCCCCGACCTTGCCGGGCTCGCCCCGCGAACCTCGTCTGCGCGGTAGAAGCGCTCGAAGACGTGGGGCATGTCGGCTTGCGAGATCCCCGCACCGGTGTCGATCACCCGGATCGTGACCTCACGGAGTGACGCCTTGGTCATCACCTGCACCACGCCACCGGCGGGCGAATGCTGGACCGCGTTGACGAGCACGTTGCGCAGCGCACGACTGAACTGGACCCGATCAACGTCCACCGCCACGTCGTCGGCCGGCGCTTCGACCACCAGGGGGAGGCCGGTCTCGTGGAAGAGCGGCTCCAGGCTGCGCTCGAGCTCGCCGAGCAGCTCGCGCAGGACGTAGCGATCAGGGCGGCGGCTGAGTGTCGCCGATTCGGCGTCGACCAGGTCCCGCAGCTGGACGATGACGCCGGACAGCGCCCCGGCCGCGGCCCGGGCGCGGTCGAGCTGCTCCCGATCGGCCGGGAGCACGCCGTCCACCAGCGCCTGGAGCTGCGACTCGAGGACCGTCGCCGGCGTCGCGAGATCGTGGGCCATGTCGGTGGCGGCGCGGCGGCGCAGCATCTCAGAGCGCTCGAGGCGCTCGCCCATGGTGTTGAACGCATCCGCCAGCTCGGCCGACTCGCGGTCGGGACCGCCGCTCGCGCGCGCCGACAGGTCGCCGCCTCCGAGCCGGTGGGCAGCCGCCGCGACCTCGCGCAACGGGCGCGTGAGGCGGTCGGAGAGGAAGAACGAGGCCGCGATCACCACCAGCACGGCGAGGAGACCGGCAATCACCAGGGTCGCGTTGAAGACCCGCAGGAATGCGCGGTCCGGCAGTGGCACATGGATCACGAGTGTCCCCCCACCGGCCACCGGCTCTTCCAGTTGCTCGCTTCCCACGCTGGGCGGCAGCCGCCCGGCACCGGCAACGAGCGTGCCATCCGCCGCCAACAACTCGACGCGGCCCCGGACCTGGGCGGCGACCCTACCCAGGATGAGCTCGAGACTGCGCTGGGCTCGTGGCTGCGAGAGGTCGACCTCGGCGACCGCGGTCGCAACCAGGGTCAGCCGCTGACGCTCGACGATCGTCAACTCGTCCTCAACGCTCCGGCTCACGAGCCGGTTGACCGCCAGCCCGGTCACCAGCAGCACGACCACTACGGCAAGCGACAGCACGAGCGCCAGCCGCAGGCTCAGGGGCTGCCCCTTCATGAGTCGTCGCGGCTGGCCACCAGCCGGTACCCGGTGGCGGGGATCGTCTCGATGAGCCACGGCGCCCCGGCGTCGTCTCCGAGCTTTCGGCGCAGGTTGGCGACATGCACGTCCACCACGCGCTCGTACACCTCGTCGGGCCGCCGCGCCACCGCCTCGAGCAGAACCTCCCGGCTCAGTACCGTGCCGGGGCGTCGCGCCAGCGCGACCAGCAGTGCCGCCTCCCCGGGGGTGAGCCGTCCGGCCACGGGGACCGGCTCGCCCGTGGCGTCGGCGCCGGTCAGCGTGTACCGCCGCGATGCCGGATCGAGCACCAGCCGCCCCCGCTCGAGCGAAAGGATCCCCTCCTCGGCGGCGGTTGGTGGACGGGTGCGCCGCAGGATTGCGGCGACGCGTGCGGTCAGTTCGTGCGGGTTGAACGGCTTGGCGAGGTAGTCGTCGGCGCCGAGCCGCAGACCGGCGATACGTTCCGCATCGGTCCGCTTGGCTGACGTGATCAGGATCGGCACGCCGCCGCCCTCGCGGAGCGCCTCGAGCACCGCCTCGCCCTGCATGCCGGGCAGCATCAGGTCCAGGATCACCAGGTCGGCACCATCGGCGTCGAACGCGGCGAGCGCCGCCATCCCATCACCGACATCGGTCACCTGGTGTCCATCACGTTCCAGGTAGAGCCGGAGCAGCGAACGAAGCTGCGGTTCGTCTTCAACGATCAGGATCCGTGCACCGGGCATGTGCGCATCGTAGTGTGGGGGCCATTCAGACGATGTGAAGACCGGAAGAGTGATCTTGACGCGTTCTTCACGGCGCGACCCCATGGTGGACACAACGCGATCGCACCAAGCGACGATCGAGATGACAAGGATGGACCGATGAAGACTCTCAAGACGTTCGGGATCGCCAGCGGCATGATCGCCGCGGCGCTCGTTGGCGGAACCATGATCAGCGCCGTTGCGGCGGCACCAGCGGCGGCACCGGCGGGCGGCAACACGCTCGCCGTCGGCGCAGACGACGCCGACATGGCGCGCTACTGCGCCACCTGGCAGGAGCAGTTCGCCGATGAGCTCGGCGTCGCGGTGGACGATCTCGTGCCGGCCGCCAAGGCCGCGTCGATCGCCACGGTCAACGCCGCGGTCGCGGCCGGAGACCTGCCCGCCGATATCGGTGAGCGGATCATCGCCCGCATCGAGGCCGCCGACGGCGACGGCTGCCGCCTCCTTGGCGGAGCGTTCCACTGGGCCGGGAAGCACGCGGCGGGCGCGGACGCCCGTCACGACGTGATCGGCGCAGCCGCAGAGGCGCTCGGCATGGAGCCCGCTGACGTGGCGGAGGCCCTGCGCGGCGGCGACACGCTCGAGGAGATCGCGGTCGCCCAGGGAGTCGACTACGAGACGCTGAGCCAGGCGATCGTCGACGCCGTCAAGGCCGACCTTGACGCGCTCGTGGCGGCCGACAAGATCACCCAGGAGCGCGCCGACACGATGCTCGACAAGCTCGCGCAGGCGCTCGAGGACGGCACGTGGCCACCGATGGGCGGACCGGGTGGCATGCGCCACGGCCCCGGCTTCGACGGACCCGAGGGGCGCCCGTTCGGCAGCTAAGCCTGCTCCTCCACTCCCACGAGACCGTCCCGCTCACCGCGGGGCGGTCTCGTCGCGTACCCTGTGCAACATGACCAAGATCGGCTACGCGGCCATGCTCGAACAGTTCCATCCCACCGACCTGCTCGACTGGGCCGAGCAGTCAGAGGCGGCCGGATTCTCGGCCGGCTTCCAGGTGAGTGAGCACTTTCACCCGTGGACCCCACAGCAGGGACAGAGCGCATTCGCCTGGAGCTTCATGGGAGCGCTCGGCCAGCGGACAAGCCTTCCCTTCGGCGTGGCGGTCACCTGTCCCGGCTTCCGCTACCACCCCGCGGTGATCGCGCACGCCGCGGCCACGCTGGGGGCCATGTACCCGGGACGTTTCTGGCTCGGGCTCGGCGCGGGCGAAGCGCTCAACGAACACGTCATCGGGGGCGAATGGCCGGAGATCGGGGTCCGGAGCGCGATGCTCTTCGAAGCGATCGAGGTGATCAACAAGCTCTTCTCCGGCAAGGTCGTGAAGCACGACGGCGAGTACTTCACCCTGGAGTCGGCCAAGCTCTATACGCGGCCGGAGCAGCCGGTTCCGATCTATGTCGCCACCGCCGGGCCGATGAACGCCAAGCGCACCGGGAAATACGCGGACGGCATCATCACCGTCGGCGCTGCCGACGAGAAGATCGCCATGCTCTGGGACAAGTTCCGCGAGGGTGCCCGCGAGGCCGGCAAGGACGCATCGGCCATGAAGACCCAGTTGCAGATCCACATCTCGTGGGCCGCCTCGCAGGAAGAGGCGGAGCGCAACGCGCTGACCGAGTGGCCGAACGGCGGGATGGCGTTCCCCAAGCAGGACATCCGCAATCCGGAGGATTTCGCGAACATCGCCAAGCTCGTGCAAGTGGAGCACTACCAGAACCGGATGCTCATCTCCGCCGACCTCGACGAGCACCTCGCCGCCATCCAGGGGTACGTGGATATGGGCTTCGACGAGATCCACCTGCACAACGTCGGCCGCAACCAGACCGAATTCATTGCCGCCTTCGGCGCAAAGGTTCTGCCGAAGCTGCGCCTGGCCTAGCTTCTGAAGCGGCCTCCGGGGCCCGACGAGACCACCACCATCCCGGTGACCGCCAGCCTCAGCCGATGGCAAACCAGACGCGGACCCGAGCGTTGATCTCTATCTCACCAGCCGCGATCTCGGTTGGAATCGACTCAACAGCGGTCCGCATCATTGCCATTGGCACCACCGACATGTCCCCGGCCTCTTCTTCGATGCGGATAGGCCCACCCAGCGAGACGCCCGCCGCTCGGGCCAGCGCCTCCGCTCGCGCGCGGGCCACCGTGACGGCCGCGGCCAGCGCTTCACGAGAGGCGGCCTCCGCGTCGGCAAGCTCCATCGACGTGCCGTGGATCTGCGTCGCGCCGTCGTCGACGAGACCGTCGAGAATCGGGCCGAGCAGGTCGATGTCGCGCACACGGATCGTCATCGGTCGCGACGCCTGATAGCCGGTCAACTTGGCCTCGCTCCGGCTATAGTCGTAGGTCGGTTGTACGGTGAGCGATGGCGCCTGTACATCGGCGTCTGGGACGCCGAGGTCGCCAAGGCGCGCGAGGATCGCCGTCGCACGACGATTCGCTTCGTCTCGAGCCACTGCGGGCCGACGGTCACGCGCCATGACACCGAGGGAGACGACGGCCAGGTCAGGCACGCGCCGCACGGTTGACTCGCCGTTGACCACGATGGCGTGCTCGCCCGGGTCGGCCATGCTATTCCGCGGCCTCCCAGACCGATGCGATCCCCTGCCCGACACCGATGCACATCGTCGCCAGTCCGTACCGCGCCCCGCGACGACGCATCTCATGGAGCAGGGTCGCCACGAGGCGCGCCCCGGAGGCACCCAGCGGATGCCCGATGGCGATCGCCCCGCCATTGACGTTGACCTTCGCCGCATCGAGACCCAGCTCGCGCATGCACGGCAGTGCCTGCGCTGCGAAGGCCTCGTTGAGCTCGACCAGATCCATGTCACCAATCGACAGGCCGGCACGCTCGAGGGCGAGCCGGGATGCGGGGATCGGGCCGAGTCCCATCGTCGCCGGGTCAACGCCGGCGACCGCCGAGGAGAGCATTCGCGCCATCGGGCGCAGGCCGAGGTCGCGAGCCCGCGCCTCGCTGGTCACCAGGAGCGCCGCGGCCCCGTCGTTGATGCCGCTGCTGTTGCCCGCGGTGACCGAGCCAGTGGCATCGCGGCGGAACGCCGGCTTGAGGGCCGCCATCTGCTCGGGAGTCGTGTCGGGCCGTGGGTGCTCGTCGCGGTCAATCCGGGTCGTGGTTCGCTTGGCCCCCGGCACGTCGATCGGCGCCAGCTCGTCGGCGAAGCGCCCAGCGGCGTCGGCAGCGGCCCATCGGCGCTGGGACTCGAGCGCAAACGCATCCTGGTCCTCACGGCTCACGCCGATCCGCTCCACCACGTTTTCGGCCGTTTCACCCATCGAATACGGGTAGTAGGCATCGGCGAGGCGCGGATTGGTGAAGCGCCAGCCGAGCGTGGTGTCCTCCAGCTGCTGCTCTCCGCGCGGGAAAGCGGCGGATGGCTTGGCCATGACGAACGGGGCCCTGGTCATCGACTCCGTCCCGCCGGCCACGAACAGCTCCCCGTCACCGGCGACGATGGCATGGGCAGCAGCGATCACCGCCTGCATCCCGGAGCCGCAGAGACGGTTCACCGTCTGGCCCGGAACCGATACCGGCAACCCGGCGAGCAGCGAGGCCATGCGCCCGACGTTGCGGTTGTCCTCGCCGGCCTGGTTTGCCGCTCCCAGGATCACGTCGCCGATGGAAGCGGGATCGACGCCGGTCCGCTCGACGAGGGCGCGGATGACGTGCGCCGCCAGATCGTCGGGCCGCACAGCTGCGAGCGCTCCGCCGTAACGGCCGAACGGCGTGCGCAGTCCATCGACGACGACGGGAGTCCGGGCCGGATCGGTCTGGCGCATTGCGCGACCGATGCTAACACCGCGCCAACGAGCTCCCGCCCGGGAGGTAGCATCGGGTGGTGAGGACCATCGATGTCTCGCGCCCGACCTTGCGACCGCCGGTGCCGGGAGCGCAGCGAAGCTGGTGGCTGCGCGAGGCGCTCGCGCTTGAGGGTGACCCGTCGCCGACCCGGGCGCTCTTCGGGGAGAGCACGGCGGACGTGGTCATCATCGGTGGCGGGTACACCGGGATGTGGACCGCCTGGTTCCTGGCCGAGCGCGCGCCGGGGACGCGAATCGTGCTCCTCGAGCAGGACATCTGCGGCGGAGGGCCGAGCGGCCGTAACGGCGGCTTCCTCCATGGCTGGTGGGAGCAGCTCCCGTACCTCGCTCGGCAATACGGCACCGAGCGCGCGCTCGAGGCTGCGCATGCCGCCGACGAGGTGGTTGACGGGACCAGCGCGTGGTGCGATCAGCACGGGGTGGATGCCTGGTTCGTGAAGAGCGGCTACCTGCGGGTCAACGCCTTCCCGAAGCGGCCCCGCGACTGGGACGTGGAACTGGCAAGCCTCGCCGAACTGGGCGCGCCGGGCCAACTACTGGGCCTGAACCGCGAGGAGGTTCAGCGGGTCTGCGCCTCGCCGGCGTTCGGGGAGGGGCTGATGATGCCCTCGGCGGCGTCGATCCAGCCCGCGCGCCTGGCCCGTGGCCTGCGCCGCGTCCTGCTGGAGCGCGGCGTGACGATCCACGAGGGGACCGCGGCGCTGAGGGCGAGGCGCGATGGAACGGGCATGGTCGTGGAGGCGCCGGGCGGCAAGGTGACGGCCGACCAGGTCGTGCTCGCGGTGAACGCCTGGATCCCCGGCTGGCCTGGTTTTCGAACTCGTGCGCTGGCATGGGGCAGCTACATGGTGATGACCGAGCCGATCCCCGGGCGGCTCGCCGAACTGGGCTGGACGAACGGTGAGTTGCTCTCCGACTCACGGTTCACGATCAGCTACTTCCGCACCACGCGCGACGGCCGCATCGCCTTCGGCGCGGGCGTCGGTGCGGCGGGGTTGGGCGGGCGCATCGGCCGGACGTTCACGCACTCGCAGGCGGCGATCGACCGGGTCGTCGCGAACTTCCGCCATCTCCTGCCCGGTCTGGCCGACGTGGGATTCGAGGACGCGTGGGGCGGACCGATCGACATCACCGCCGACCGCTTCCCCGAGATCGGTTCACGTCATGGCGGGCGACTGCATTACGCGTACGGCTTCGCCGGCAACGGGGCCGGGCCGAGCCGGCTGGCCGGCCGGATCCTGGCCGCCCTGGTCGACAAGCCGGATGACCCGATCGCCCGCCTTGCCCCGGTCGGTCAGCGCCAGCGGATCCTGCCCCCCGAACCGATCCGATTCATCGGCGCCCGAATCGTGCGTGAGGCCCTGATCCGCGAGGACGACGCCCATGACGCCGGACGGCGGCCTGGCCCACTGGTGCGCCTGGCCGCGAGGCTGCCGAAACTGCTCGGATATCGCCTCGGGCACTAGCCCGCGCAGTGTGACGGGCGTCAGGCGAAAGAAACTCGTTGACCGCACGGGTGGCCGGTCGTAGCATCGCCTCCATTCGGTCGCTGCCGAGTTCTGCGACCACATGGAGGAGCCGAACGTGCCCGCCCGCCACCGCATTCGAACCTTGTTCGCGCTGTCCGCAGCCACGATCCTGCTGCTTGCCGCATGCAAGGGAGCGGAGCCACAGAACCTTCTGGTCCTGGAATGGAGCGGCTACGAGGCCGAGGACTTCTGGACCGATTTCAAGAGCGACAATGCCGACGCACCGGTCACCTTCGAGTTCGGCATCTCCGACGCCGACATCCTCGCCAAGATGGAGGCCGGTAGCCAGGCCGACCTGTTCCACTTCTACTCCGGCTGGCAGCAGTTCTATGTCGACGGGGGCCTGGTCCAGGAGATCGACACCTCCAAACTGACCAACTGGGACAAGGTGCCTGACTCCTTCAAGGAGCAGGGACAGGTCAACGGCAAGCAGTACTTCCTGCCGTGGGACTGGGGCTTCACCTCGATCCTGTACAACACCGATGAGGTGGCCGAGGTCACCAGCTGGGACGCCCTCTTCAACGTGGACTACGCAGGCCATGTCTCGATGTGGAACGACGGGCCCGCCGCCGTGACCGTGTCGGCCTATGTCAACGGCTGGGATGAGACCGGCATCACTGCGGATCAGCTCGCGCAGATCGAGCAGGCCTGGATCGCGCAGAAGCCACTCAACGCGTTTTACTGGTCCGGCGAATACGAGGACCTCTGCCCGGCGGTCGAAGATGGGACCGTGTGGGTCGCCTACGCGTGGCAGGGCTGCTATGCCCAGGCCTTGTATGACGGCATCCCGGTCGCCTATGCGACCCCGTCCGAGGGGCGCAACTCGTGGATCGGATTCTACGGGATCAGCTCCAAGACTGACAGTTACGAGTTGGCGCTGAAGTTTCTCGACGCCAAGCTGGCCGACCTGACCATGAATAACGTGGTCACCCAGTTCTACTACGGCGCCGCCAACCAGGACGTGATGAACGCCATCGAGGACGAGGTCCTGATCGAGGCCTTCGGTATCAACGATCCGACCATCCTGGAGCACACCAACTTCACACCACCGGTCACGGCTGAGCAGCGGAGCGCGTGGACTGAGATGTGGGCGAGGGTGCAGGCCGAGTAGCGGGCGCGCCCATCGCGGGCTGATCACGGCGAGTCACGCCAGGTGCTCGGGCGCCGGGGAACGCTTCCGGTCCTCGTGGGCCCGCCCCTGGTCTGGCTCGCCCTGCTTTTTGTCGCGCCGCTGATCCTGATCGTCGCGTTCAGCCTGCGTCCTGAGGCGGGCGTGGTAAGCGCCGGCGAGCCGTGGAACCCCTCTCTGGTGCAGTACGGCAAGGTGGTGGGAACACCCGCCTTCCTGCGCCTCCTCGGCGTCTCTGCACTGATGGCGCTTGGCGTCGCGGTGGTGGCGACCATGCTGGCCTACCCGGTCGCCTACTTTCTGGCGTTCCGAGCCAGGGCGCGCGCGACGCTCTTCCTCGCACTGCTGCTCGTCCCGTTTGCCGCCAGCTACTTGCTCCGGATCATGGCTTGGAAGCTCTTGCTCGGGCCGGCCGGAGCGGTGAACTCGCTCCTGTCCGCCGCCGGGCTGATCGGCGAGCCACTCGACCTGCTGCTGTACAGCCGCGGCGCGGTGGTGATCACCCTGATCTACGTCTGGATCCCCTTCGCGTCGCTCCCGATCCTGGCCAGCCTCCAACGCATCGAGCGCAGCCAGTTGGAGGCGGCGGCTGATCTCGGGGCTGGGCCATGGACCCGGTTTCTCCGGGTAACGCTGCCGCTTAGCCTTCCGGGCGCGCTCGCCGCGTTCTTCATGGTCTTCATCCCCACCGTCGGCGAGTACGTGACCCCGACGCTGATCGGCGGCACCGGCGGGATCATGTACGGCAACCTGATCCAGGACTTCTTCGGCAGGGCCGGCAACTGGCCGCTGGGAGCAGCGTTGGCGATGGTGATGCTCATCCTCACCGTGATTGGCGTGCTGGTGGCGCTGCGCGCCGTTGACCTGCGGCGGGTCGCGCCGTGACCACACGACGTACCCATCGGCTGCGTCACGGCGACTCCGCCATCGGCGTGGGGCGAACGCGCCTGCCGCTCGGCACCTTCTACGTCGCCGTGCTCGCGCTCCTCTACCTGCCCATCACCGTCCTCTTCGTATTCTCGTTCAGCGCCAACTCGCGGCTCTCCTTCCCGATCGAGGGCTTCACCTTCGACCAGTACGCCGGTGTCCTCGCCGATCCGTCACTGCTCGGGGCTGCCCGCAACAGCCTCGTGGTGGCCGCCGCGGCGGCCACGGCCGCAACCGTCCTCGGGACACTGGTGGCGATCGCAACCATGCGTTTCCGCTTCCGTGGGCGCACGGCACTGCTGGGGTTGGCGGTCCTGCCGCTGATCGTCCCGTTTGCGGTGATGGGGGTGGCGATCTTCCTGTTGCTGGTCACCCTGGGGATCCCCAAGTCGCTGCTGACGGTCGCCCTGGGGCACACGGTGATCGCCCTCCCGTACGCCACCCTCATCGTGCTGGCACGGATCTCCGGTCTGGACCCTGCGCTCGAGGACGCGGCCATGGATCTCGGCGCCAGTTACCCGATGGCCCTCCGCAGGGTGGTCCTGCCGTTGATGAGGACGGCCCTGATCGCTTCGTGGCTCACCAGTTTCGTGGTCTCGTTCGACGAGGTGGCGCTGGCGGTCTTCCTGGTCGGTGGCGAGCCGACCTTCCCGGTGATGCTCTACGGGCGCCTGCGTTTCGGTGGCCAGTTACCGGAGCTGATCGCCATGGCGGTACTCCTGATGCTGATCACCGTAGGGCTAACCCTGCTGGCACTTCGATTGCGCCGGAGCCCAGCCTGAATGCCCCCGCTAGGCGGAGTGACGGGCAGGGTGCGTGGCGGTCACCGCTTCGAGCAGCCGGCGCGACGCGGCGGCCACCTCGTCAACGGCGGCGCTGAAGGCGCGCTCGTTGGCGGGCGACGGCTTGCGATACCCGCTCACCTTGCGCACGTACTGGAGCGCGGCGGCTCGCACCTCGTCGTCGGCGGCGGGAATGTCCAGGGTCCGGAGGGTCTTGATGCTTCGACACATGCGCGGCAGTCTAGCGGCCGCGCACCTAGGCTTCGGCCAGGAGCTCCTCGAGAGAATCGATCACCCGGTCGGCTTCGGAGACGTCGGTCTCGGCAAACTGCGGAACGGCGATGCAGGTCAGCCCGGCCGCCTTGGCCGCCGCGACCCCGGATGGCGAATCCTCGAGCGCAAGCGCGTCGGACGGTGCCACCCCCAGCCGCTCACAGGCGAGGAGATACAGGTCGGGTGCCGGCTTGGCGTGTTCGACGTCGTCCGAGGTCACGATCACCTCGAAGGCATCGGTCAGGCCCGCCGTGCGCAGCGCGGTATCGACCAGCAGCCTCGGCGAATTGGACGCGAGGCCCAGCCGGGTCCTGCCGGTGAGGCGCCGCACCAGCTCGATAGCCCCGGGCCGCCCCTCGACGTCCTGCTGAAGCTCGGCGTGCATGATCTCGATCATCTCGTGGACGAGCGCCTCTCCCTCGGGAAGCGGCCGCCCCAGGCGTTCGGCGAAATAGCGCGCGGTGAAGGCGAAACTGGTCCCGATCACCGCCATCTTGTCGTCCCAGCTGAACTCGCCGCCGTGCCGACGGAAGAGCTCGACCTCGGCGCGATGCCACAGGATCTCGGTATCGAGCAGCAGGCCGTCCATGTCGAAGACGACCGCCCGATACCGATGCGGCAGCGGCGGACTCACTGCGGTGGCTCGAAGAAGGATCCGCCACGCTCCGCGAGGCGGCGCAGCAGGGGAACCGCCCGGTAGCCGCCGTCCGGCGCTCCCGCGTGCAACGCATCGAGCGTGGCGACCACGCCGCCGAGCCCGACCCGCTCCCCCCAGGCAAGCGGTCCGAACGGGTAGTTGGTGCCGAGGCGCATGGCCGTATCGATCGCATCCGGCGTGGCAACTCCTGCCTCCACCGCTGAT
>JAOUHE010000142.1 GCA_029865285.1 Chloroflexota bacterium | reverse complement strand
GCCGCCTCGTCGATCCGTCCCATCTCGTCCCCGCCGATGAGGACCGGGACGGTGCGTGCCGGCCGATCGGCCGGATCGGTCACGGCAGGGTCTTGAGGTACGCGACGACCGCCGCGATCTCCTCGGGAGAGAGGCTGTACGGCGGCCCACCGAACGCCGGCATGCCACCGCGCATCGCCGCGTCGGAGGTGGCCGGATCGGTTCCGGCGATCCACAGCTCGGCCCAGGTGTCGGGATTGGCGGCGAAGAGATCGGCGAGATTCTCGCTGACCGGGCCGTCCTTCACCCCGTGGAGGCTCGGGAAGACGGCCACGCCGGCAAGATCGGGCCCGTGGCAGGCCTGGCAACCGGCTGCGTCCATGATGGCCACCGCGTTGAACTCGCTGCCGGACGGCTCTGGTGTGCTGCTGGCGGCCGATGGGTTCTCTCCGGCGAGGTTCGTCCCAAAGTACGCGCCGCCGGCGAGCAGGACGACCGCGGTGAAGGCGAGCGCCCAGGCGGGGACGCCGCTGGTGCGCGACTCGATGGGCGCGTGCGCGGTCATCGGCTCACAGCTCTGCGCCGGCTGCCGCGGGTGCCGCTGCCGCGGCGCCGACGTTGTACTCCGCGCGGCGCCCCTCGGTGTACATCAGGAAGACGTTGATCGCTGCGGCGAACCCGCCGAGCGCGACCAGGCCGAGGCCGGCACCGCCGACTGCATACGTCCAGAAGATCGTGGCCTCGATCTCGTCGGGTCCCGCGCCCCCGCTCATCAGTGAGCCGTGCACCACGCCACCGGCAATCAGCGCCAGCCCGGCGACCGCGGTGCCCGCAAAGGTCGCCCACAGCGTTGCCGTGGTGACGACCGTGCCGCGCCAGTCGCGTCGAAGCAGGCGGGGAAAGGCGTGGTCAGTGAGCGCGAGGAATGCGAAGGTCGCGGCGCCCAAGAAGGCGAAGAAGCGGACCCCGGTCGTCCACTCGGTGCCGCCGATCAGTTCGCGCACCGACCCGAGCGCCGAGAGCGCCTCGAGCAGCGCGGTGGCGGCCAGGAAGGCGAGCGCGACCATGGCGAACTGGACGGTGCCCGGCGACAGGAGGAGCGCCCATCGGTCTCGCACGCTGAGCAGCAGGTTGGCGATCGCGAGGAAGGCAGGTATCACGAGCATGATCGTGGCCGCATTGCCGGCCTGGGTCAGCGCAAATGGGACCGAACTGTCGACGAGGGACGCGAGCGGCGCCAGGACCGCGAATGCCGCCCATGCCAGCCAGCCGAGCAGCGCCACGCCCGACGAATGGAGCGCATTGCCGGTCGCCCGCGGAACGATGTAGTAGAGCACCCCGAATGCCACGCCCAGGATCCAGACCGTCTCCAGGCCCCGGGCGTACGCCGCGCCAACCAGCGAGGAGAAGGTCGTCCCCGCGGCCACCAGCGGAACGAGCGTCCCGACCGCGTACAGCACCGTGAATCCCAGCAGGGCGACGCCGAAGAACCAGACCGATGCGTACGGCTTCCGGTCGCCTGCCGACATACCGGTCCGCCAGAACACATCGTTGACGAGCAGGAGGGCGAGCAGCAGGACCCCGTCGACGGGGAGGGGGAACTCGGCGAGCGTGCCGGTGGCGGCGATCGATGGGACATAGATGGCGGTCAGCCCGGCCAGCATGCCGACGTTCCACAGGCCGGCGGCGGCCGCGCCGACCCGTTCGTCGGCAAGGCGTTGTCCGAGCACGCGGGGGGTGATGAACAGGACCGCCCCCAGTCCCGCGTTGCTCAGCCAGCCGAAGACGATCGCGTTCCAGAACCCTGAGCCGACGGTGGCGGGGCTCAACACGATGTCCAGCGTGCCGCTGAGAGTGGGGATGCTGAGGGTCAGGCTCAGCTGATCGGGGAAGAGCTGCATCCCCGCCCAGAGGAGCCCGATGCCGGTGGCCGCCACCAGCCAGACGATCGCCGCCACCAGGAACACCGTGGCCGCGGCGTCAGGTCCATCGGGGATCAGCGGCGTGCGACGCCGAGCGGGAGCGTCGTACGGTCGCAGCTTCTTGGGATTCACTGCCATCGGCGCGTGCAGGCCTCCAGCGGAACAGGCGGATTGGTGCGTCCGGATTCGGTGCGGGCCGCGCCACGCACGAACCCGGCGGCATTGTAGCCGACGCTACGTCGCGGGCACCTCGCGCATCAGCGCCCGGCGCGCGAAGTTTGACCGATCCCCACACGGCGACTACCATCGGCAAGCGGGGTGGAGCAGTGGTAGCTCGTCGGGCTCATAACCCGAAGGTCGTCGGTTCGAATCCGTCCCCCGCAACCAACGTCAGTTACGCACGAAAGCCGCCTCCCCCCAGGCGGCTTTCGTCTTGCCCCGCTGCAGCCCTACCGCGCTTTGGCGGCCTGCAGCTTGACCTTGGCCCGACCCTTCGCGATCGAGCGGACGACGAGGAGGAAGATGATCGCGACCACCATGCCGGTCGTGGCGATGCGGGTGGCATCCACCGCCGGCTCCCAATCCACCTCGCCGTCGCGAATGATCCATGCACCGGCGGGCGAAGCGGTCACGCCGAAACCGCCGCCACCGTTGTTCTCCTTGTCACCACCACCGCCGCCGCCGCCGGCCACCTTCGCCGCGGGGATGATCGTCACGCCGTCTCGCTCGATCGGGTCGCCGTAGACGCGTTTCACGGTCATCACGTCGCGCGCGCCACTGAGCAGCTCATCGACATTCATCGGTCCTTGACCTCCTGGTGTGTGTTGGAGACCAGTCTAGGCCGATGTCGCTAGGTTGGCCGGTGAGCCCCCGGCTCCATCTCGACCATGGCGTGGTGGATTCCGTAGTGGTCGAGCAGCGCCAGGTACGGGTCCGGATCGAGGGCCTCCGGAGCCACGACACCCGTCGCCGACCACGCCCCGCTCGCGAGCAGTTCCATGGCGATCACCGGGTTGAAGCCGGTCTGCCAGCCGACCACCTGGGATCCGGTATTGCGGAGCGTCTCCTCGGCATCGGCCATCTGGTAGAGGTACACCTCGCGCGGCTTGCCATCCTTGGTGCCGATCACCCAGGTGCCGACCACCGCGCGGCCGCGGAACTTGTCGCCCAGGGTGATCGGGTCGGGCACGACCGCCGCCACCACGTCGCGAGGCGAGACGTCCATCCCGTGCACTCGCACCGGTTCCACGCTGTCGAGCCCGATGTCGTGCAGGAATTGGAGCTTGGCGATGAAATCGGCGCCGAGCGCGTACTTGAAGGTGACACGGCGCACGCCCTTCAGGTAGCGGGGCACCAGGAGCACCTCCTCGTGCTCCACGTTCACGCACTCGACCGGGCCGATCCCCTCCGGGAACGGGAACTGCTCGGGGGCGCTGAACGGCTCGGTGGTGATCCAATCGCCACGCGTGCCGTCCCATTCGACCGGCGGGTTGAGGCACTCCTCGATGGTCGTCCAGATGCTGAACACCGGCGCGAACGCGTAGCCGGGCAGGTGCAGATCGCCGCCGTCGCGGATGTGCACCTCGTGCACCTCGTCGAAGAGGTGCTTGGCCGCGTGTGCAGCGAAGAGATCGGTCAGGCCGGGGTCCATGCCCATCCCCAGCAGCGCCAGCCGCCCCGCCGCCTCCCACTCGCCGGCGCGCGCGAACTGCTCGTCCGCGAGCTTCACGCCGGGGAGCCGGAACGGATCGGTCGGGTGCGGCCGCGACAGGCTGGTGGCCATGTCCATGTAGTTCACGCCGGCCGCCAGCGCGCCATCGAAGAGCGGTATGACGAAGCGTGGATCAACGGCGTTCATCACCAGGTCGACCCGGTGCCGCCGCGCCAGGTCGGCCACGGCGGCCGCGTTGCCGGCATCGATCTTTTCCACCGGGAAGCGCGCCGCGTCGCCGATCAGGGCCTGAAGCGCTGTGGCGCGCGCCAGGTCGTAATCGGCCAGCACCATCGTCTCGCACCACGCGCGCTGGGCGCTCATCTTGGCGATCGCCTCGCCCACCGTTCCGACGCCGACCAACAGGACTCGCATACCGATACCTCCGCGTGCTTGTTTGCTCAGGGCACGCGTCCGCGCAACGGGATCTCGGGTGCCGAACGCCCTGCCGATACCAACGGAATCCGTGGGACCGTGTCCCGTGAACCCCGCCGTCGGTGGCGCTGCGCTAACAATACCATCGAATCGGGGGTCCGCGGCGCGGAAGCGGCTACCCGAAGATCTGGCGCAGGGCGAACAGGACGTTGGCGGGGCGCTCGGCCAGCCGTCGCATGTACCACGGGTACCACGCCTCGCCGTAGGCGATCAGGGTCGACACCCGATAGCCCTCCTTCGCGAGGCGCAGCTGTTCGCCGTGGCGGATCCCGTACAGCATCTCGACTTCC
>JAOUHE010000141.1 GCA_029865285.1 Chloroflexota bacterium | reverse complement strand
GCGATCCGGGACGAGGTGGGCGCGGCCATCGTCCTGCTGGGTGATCAACTCGTCGGCCCGACACTCGTCGACGAGATCCTTGCAGCGCGCGGCGGGAAGCCCCTCATCGCCACGGAGGCGGGCGGCGTCCTGGCTCCGCCGCTGCTCATCGAACGGAGCCACTTTGCGCTGGTGGACGGACTGAGCGGTGATATCGGCCTCCGCGAGACCCTGCGCGATAACCCGACCATCGTTCACGCAGTCTCGGCCGCGGAGCATCCGGGCGACGTCGACACGCCGTCCGATCTCGAGCGCTTCACGCGCCCGTAGAATGGCCAGGTGACCATCGAGCGGATCGCAACCGGGGCCGTGGGTGAGGAGGAACTCGCCCTCGAGTCGACCGTGCGGCCTCGCCGACTCGACGAGTTCGCCGGGCAGGATCGGGTCAAGGAGAACCTGGCGATCCTGATCGACGCCGCTCGCCACCGCGAGGAGCCGGTCGACCACGTGCTGCTGTACGGGCCACCCGGGCTCGGCAAGACGACCCTCGCCAACATCGTGGCGGCCGAGATGGGCGCGCAGATCCGCACCACCTCCGGCCCCGCCATCGAGCGCGCCGGCGACCTTGCCGCCGTCCTCACGTCGCTGGGCAAGGGCGACGTCCTGTTCATCGACGAGATCCATCGTCTGTCGCACGTGGTCGAGGAGATCCTCTACCCCGCGATGGAGGACTTCGCGCTCGACGTCGTGCTCGGAAAGGGACCCGGAGCGCGCACGGTGCGGCTGCAGATCGAGCAGGTCACCGTCATCGGGGCGACGACCCGGGTGGGGAGCATCACCGGACCGCTGCGCGACCGCTTCGGCGTGACGTATCGGCTCGACTACTACGGCCAGGCGGATCTCGAGCGGATCCTGCGGCGCAGTGCGGACATCCTCGAGATCTCGCTGGACCAGGAAGCGGCGGCCGTCGTCGCGCGGCGCAGTCGCGGGACCCCGCGTATCGCCAACCGCCTGCTGAAGCGCGTTCGGGACTTCGCGCAGGTTCGCGGTGCGGCAGGTGCCAGCGTCAGCGCGCAACTTGCCTCGGAGGCGCTCGACCTCCTGGAGATCGATGATCGCGGCCTCGACGCGCTTGATCGGCAGCTGCTGCGCGCCATGGCCGAGCACCATGCCGGCGGCCCGGTGGGACTGCAGACCATGGCCGCCACCATCAGCGAGCCGGTCGAGACGCTGGAGGACGTCATCGAGCCCTATCTCATGCAGACCGGCCTGCTGGCGCGCACCTCGCGCGGCCGCCAGCTCACCGCGGGCGCGTGGGAGCACCTCGGATTGACCCCGCCGCAAGCTGCGGGGTCGCCGCAACCGGGTCTCTTCGACCAGGGCTGACGTCACGCCAACGGTTGCGCGAAATCCGGGTTCGGGGCCTCGAACGCCGGAGTAGCATCGGCCCCTGCCGCGCCTCCGCTTTACGCGACGAGGGGATGACGGCACGGATGGGAGGGCAGGGATACCGTGGACGGAATAGCGTCCTACTTCAAGTTCGGAGAGCGGGGGACCACGTTCGGGACGGAAGTACGTGCCGGCATCACCACGTTCATGGTGATGGCGTACATCATCTTCCTCAACCCGTCGATTCTTTCGGCAGCGGGCCTCGACCCGGTCGCGGGGGCTGCTGCCACGGCGCTCATCGCCGGGATCATGACCATCGCGATGGGTCTGATCGGCAACTATCCGTTGGCGCTCGCCGCGGGCCTCGGCATCAACGGCGTGGTGGCCTTCTCCCTCGTGCTCGGGCAGGGACTCTCCCTCGCCGGCGCCATGGGCGTGATCGTCATCGAGGGACTGGTCGTCACCGTCCTCGTGCTGGTCGGTCTGCGCGAAGCGGTGATGAAGGCGGTGCCGCTTTCGCTCAAGCGCGCCATCGGCGTCGGCATCGGTATGTTCATCCTGTTCATCGGGTTCGTGAATGGCGGCGCGATCGCGCCCAACGTCCCCGCGCCGCCGGTGATCCCGCTCTTCCCGACTGAGCCAGCCCAGTTCGTCTTCTGGGCGGGCCTGGCGATCACCATCGCGCTCTGGGTGATGAAGGTGCGCGGTGCACTGATCATCAGCATCCTGGTGACCACCGGCATCGCCATCGTCGCCAACTCGATCAGCGGCGGCGACGCCTTCCTACCGGGTGTTGCCGTTATCCCGGCGCTCGGCGACGTCGTCAAGACGCCGGACTTCTCCACGCTCGGGAACTTCGACCTCGGCAACTCGTTCAGCACGTTGGGCGCGACGGCGGCGATCCTGACGATCTTCGCCATCATGCTCACCGACTTTTTCGACACGATGGGCACCGTCACGGCCGTGGCGGCCGAGGCCGGTCTGGCTGAAGAGGACGGCTCCGTGCCGGGCGTGGGCCGAGTGCTGCTGGTCGACTCGATTGCTGCCGTCGTCGGCGGCGCCGCCGGCATCAGCTCGAACACGACCTACATCGAGAGCGCCGCAGGCGTCGCCGAAGGTGGACGCACCGGGTTCACCTCGGTCGTGACCGGTGTGCTGTTCCTGATCGCCATCCTCGTCACACCGCTGGCGGGGATCATCCCGAACCAGGCGACGGCGCCGGCCCTCGTCCTGGTCGGGTACCTGATGTTCACGATGATCGGCGACATCAACGTCCGCGACATGGAGGACGGCATTCCCGCCCTCCTGACCATGATGCTGATGCCGCTCACCTACGACATCACCGTCGGAATCGGGGCCGGGTTCATCACCTGGGTCCTGATCAAGGTGGTCAAGGGCAAGTTCGGCGAGATCCACCCGCTGATGTGGATCGTCTCGGCGGCCTTCATCGTCTTCTTCCTCAAGGACTGGATCGCCCCCTACATCACGTAGGGTCCGTCCTGACCGATGGCGCCCGGCCGGGCCTCCCGGCCGGGCGCTACGCTGTCCGGGCCGATGTCTCCGCCCGACCCCGCACCCCGCCTCCGCGTCGACGACTTCGACTACGACCTGCCACCGAGCGCCGTTGCCCAGGTCCCCGTCGAGCCGCGCGATGCCGCACGCCTCATGGTGGTGGACCGCTCGCGATCGTCCCCCGGCAATCCAAGCCTCGAGCACCGCACCTTTGCCGAGCTGGGTGCGCTTCTCCAGCCCGGCGACCTGCTGGTCGTGAACGACTCGCGCGTGATTCCGGCACGCCTCCCGGCGACTCGGCCGGGCGGCGGCGCGGCCGAGGTACTCGCCCTTCGCGTACTGGACGAGCCGAACCGATGGGAGGCGCTGGTGCGGCCGTCGCGACGTTTGGCGGCCGGCAGCCGCCTGGTGCTCCAGAGCGGGGACACCGTCGAGGTGGGGGAGCGACTTGACGGAGGCACCCGGGTGGTGACCTTTGACCGCGATCCGGCGCTGGTCATGGCGGCCGCCGGCGACACGCCGCTGCCGCCCTACATTCGCGACCACTCCACCCCGGCCGAGCGCTACCAGACGGTCTACGCACAGCCGCCGGGTTCCGCGGCGGCGCCGACCGCCGGGCTCCACTTCACCGAGCGACTCCTCGCCGACCTCGAAGCGGCCGGCGTGCGGCGTGCGGGTGTGACGCTGCATGTCGGGCTCGATACCTTCCGGCCGCTCGAGGGCGAGTTCGTCGACGAGCACCGGATCCACCGCGAGTGGTACCGGGTGCCGCCGGAGACGACGGAAGCGATACACCGAACCAGGCAGGCTGGAGGCCGCGTCGTGGCCGTGGGCACCACGAGCCTGCGCGTCCTCGAGACGGTCGCGCGCAGGGACGACATCGAGGGCTGGACCAACCTGTACGTCACCCCGCCGTACGAGTTCCGGACCGTCGACGGACTGATCACCAACTTCCACCTGCCCCGCAGCTCGCTGCTCCTGCTCGTCACCGCGTTCGTCCAGGCTGGACTGCCGCACTCAGACGCCATCGGGGCGCGCGACACACTGCTGGGCGCCTATGGGGCTGCGCTCGCGGAGGGGTACCGCTTCTTCAGCTTCGGCGACGCGATGTTCATCGGCTAGGCTGGCCGGCATGCCACCGCCGATCTCCTTCGTCTCGCGTCCGACGGGTGTCGGCCTCGCCCGGCTGGGTCAGTTGACGACGCCACACGGCGTCATCGACACGCCGGCGTTCATGCCGGTCGGCACGCAGGCATCGGTCAAGAGCCTGACGCCCGGCGACCTGAGAACCGCTGGCGCCCAGGTGATCCTGGCGAACACCTACCACCTCTCGCTGCGCCCCGGCCACGAACGCATTGCGCGCCTTGGAGGCCTGCATCGGTTCATGAGCTGGGATGGACCGATCCTCACCGACTCGGGTGGGTTCCAGGTATTCAGCCTCGCCCACCTGGGAACGGTTGACG
>JAOUHE010000020.1 GCA_029865285.1 Chloroflexota bacterium | reverse complement strand
TCGGTGACGATCGGAGGCTGAATGTGGTGGACCTGGTGCTCCTGATCGCCGCGCTTGCCCTCATCCTGCTCGGTGCCGAGCTCTTCACCAACGGGATCGAGTGGTTCGGCCACCGCCTGAACCTGGCCGAGGGCGCGGTCGGCAGTGTCCTCGCCGCGGTCGCGACCGCGATGCCGGAGACCCTGATCCCGGTCATCGCCATTCTCGGGCCGGTGGTCATGGGAGGGGGCTCCGTCAACTCGGCGGAGATCGGGGTCGGTGCGATCCTGGGCGCGCCCTTCATGCTCGCCACCCTGGCGATGTTTGTCACCGGCCTCGCCATCGTGATCGTTGCCCGTGGCGGGAAGCGCGGGACCGACTTGAGGGTCAACGTCACCGTTCTCCGCCGCGACGTCACCTTCTTCGTCGCCGCCTACGCGCTGGCAATCGGCACGACGTTCCTGCCGGCCGGCCTCACCGTGGTCCGCTGGGGCGTCGCCGCGACGCTTGTGGCGACCTATGCGTTCTACGTCCGTGCTCATTTCACCGATCCGCCCGAGGAAGGCGACCCCGACGCCCTGAACGGGCTCTATCTGAGCCGGATCACCGGTGGCGGCGCACGATCGATCGACATCGACATCCTGCCGGGGGAGGACGGCGAGGGGGAGGCGAATGGGCCGGTGCCGCACCTGCGGATCATCGTCGTGCAGGTGCTGGCGGCCCTGGCACTCATCATCATCGGCGCACAGGTGTTTGTCGGGGCGGTGGAGCACCTCTCGACCGTCATCGGTCTTGACCCCAGGATCCTCGCGCTGATCATCGCGCCGATCGCCACCGAGCTGCCCGAGAAGTTCAACAGCGTGATCTGGGTGCGCAGCGGCAAGGACACCCTGGCGATGGGGAACATCACCGGGGCGATGGTCTTCCAGAGCTGCCTGCCGACCGTCATTGGGATCCTCTTCACCGATTGGGCGTTCAGCGCCAGCAGCGCGCTCGCCTTCGCATCGGCCGGCGCGGCGTTCGTGGCGACGTTGCTCATCTTCGGCTCGATGATCCGCCGCGGTCGCCTGACCGCCTGGTCGCTCCTGATGGGTGGCCCGATCTACTTTGCCTACGTGGCGGCGGCCCTCTTCCTGCCGGTCACCGTGGTGCCCCACTGATTCAGTGGAGCCGAGCGGCACGGAGTTCGCGGAGGCGGCTCGGTATACTGGTTCGTAAATGCCGCGGCACCGCGCTTGAGGCGCGGGTTTGACGCGCGACACGACAGCTGAGGAGGCTGCGGTGCTGAAGCCGGGAACCACCACGGTCACCGCCGATGCGGACCACACGGCCAACCTCTGGGCATTCATCCGCGGCGGGTTCGTCCCGCTGGCCGAGGCGCAGATCAGCGTCACGACCCACGCATTCAACTACGGCACGGCGGTCTTCGAGGGGATCCGCGCGTACTGGAACGCTGACGAGGAGCAGTTGTTCGGGCTCGATCTGCTTGCGCATTACCAGCGCATTCATCGGTCTGCGAAGCTCCTGCACATGACGGTGCCACACACACCCGACGAGCTCGTCCGCCTGACCGTCGAGCTCCTTCGGCGAGACGGGCTGCGCGAGGACGCCTACATACGACCGATCGTCTACAAGTCGAGCGAATCGATCGGCGTCCGGCTGCACAACCTCGAGTCCGATCTCACCATCTTCGCCATTCCGTTCGGGAAGTACATCGACACCGAGGTCGGCATTCGTGCGCAGGTGAGCACCTGGCGGCGAACCGACGACAACGCCATCCCCGCGCGCGCCAAGCTCACGGGCTCGTACGTCAATGGCTCGTTCGCCAAGACCGAGGCGCAACTCAACGGCTTCGACGAGGCGATCATGCTGAACCAGGACGGGCATGTCAGCGAGGGGAGCGCCGAGAACATCTTCCTGGTCCGCGACGGCATGCTGGTGACGCCCCCGGTCAGCGACAACGTGCTGGAGGGGATCACCCGCCGGCACCTGATGGACGTAGCCGGAGATCTCGGGATCGGCGTCATCGAACGCAGCGTGGACCGCACCGAGCTGTACAGCGCCGATGAGGTCTTCCTGTGCGGCACCGGTGCGCAACTGGCGCCGGTGATCGAGATCGACCGACGGACGGTGGGGAACGGGAAGCCCGGGCCGATCACCCGTCGGCTGCACAAGATCTACTTCGACGCGGCGCGCGGCCGCATGGACGCGTATCGTCACTGGCTGACGCCCGTCTACTAGGGCCGACGGGCCGGCTGCTGCTGCCGAGCGGCGTAGCCGCGCCACCTGCCTACCGAGTTATCGAGAAGGTGCGGCCGATGTCTGACGAGGTCACCCCGATCGCGAGGCTGCGCCTCGCCCGCAGCCCTGTCCGCGTGCTCGCCGCGCCGCTCGTCTTCGCATTGGCAGGCGCCGCGGCCAGTGCGGGCGGCTGGATGCTCGGCGGAATCGGCGGCGCCGGACTTGCGATCGCGGGCGCCCTGGTGGTCGGCTCTGCAATCTTCCTAGCGCTGTTCGTCTTCTCGGTATCGGTGGCGATCGAGCCGGGCACGGTGCACCTCCGCTGGCTCACTGGGGAACGCCGCTACGCCCTGGTTCGCGGTTCGCTGACGCGGATAACGGTGCAGGGGCCCGACAGGGCAACCGTCCGGGCGCGCTTCGGCGCTTTCGGCTGGTCGCTGGGTCGCGCGGTGCTGCGTGGCCAGGAACACATCGACGTGGTGCGGCTGGCTGCCACGCCGACCATGATCGTGATTCCCACCGACCTCGGCAGGCTGGCCATTGCGGCCGCCAGCGAGACGGAGCTGATCGAGGCGCTCGGCACCGCCGCGCGCATGCAGCAGCGAACGGAGTCGGCGAGCGCCGCCCGGCCGCCGGTCGCCGTGGTCGTCCCCGCCGTGCGATTGCCGGAGCCGCCGCCACGGCCGCTCACCGGGATCGAGCGAGCACTTCTTGAGGAACGGCTGGCAGCTGAGCGGGCCGCCGCGGAAGCATCGGCCGCATCGGAGCGGCTTGCAGCGGCAGAGCTGGCGAAGGTCGATGCGCCCACGCCGCAGCCGACGGTGGAGGCGGTGGCGCCGCCCGCACCATCGATCCCGGTCGCGCCGCCCACCACCGCGATCATCGCGGTGCCGCGTGCGCGGCTGCGGACCCGGCCGCGGGAGCGCGCGGCATGGAGACGGCCATCGTGGCTCCATCTCCGGCGCAGGGGCCCGGGTCCCGCACCAGTTGCCATGGCCGCGCCGGCGACCGCCGCGGCGTCGGACGCGGCTCCACGGGTCAGCGCCCGAACGGTCGTCAGGCCGCGTGTGCGCATCGACCCTGCGATGATCAGCGAGGTGCTCGTCCTCGGGGCGCCGTTGGCAGCCGCTGCAGCCGTATGGATCGCCTGGGTGATCGGCGGCGCGATCTTCTCGCCGACCGACGGCCGCCTGCTCACGCTGGCGCTGGCACTTGGCGGAATCGGCGGTGCGCTTGGTGCTGCTGCCGCCCGCGCGTGGTACCCGCGACTCGGTCCGCTGGTCTCGATGACTGCGGTATCTGCCCTGGCGTTGGTGGCACGGGCGGCCATCGCCTAGGTCAGATTGACAAAGCGCGGTCTGCGCTGCCACGATCCGCGGACAGTCGAAGACGGCCGTGACGGAGCCAGCGCAGTCGCCGGCATCGAGCCCATGTAGCGAGCCCGGAGGGTGCGAGCGGGCGGGCACGAGGCGGCAGCGATCCCTCCCGAGCCGGAGGTGCCAAGCGGCAAACTGCCGTGCGTAACGCCTCCCGGGTTCGCCCCCGATGCCAGGGCGATGCGAGTGGATCGAAGCCGGGCGACCGGCATCGGTCAAGCGCGGGTGGTACCGCGGGAGTGAGATCCCGTCCCGGGTCTGGGGCGGGATTCGTGCTATCTGGAGCGATCGTGTTCAAACCGGTATCGAACAAGCTGGACGTTGCGGCGCTCGAGCGCGAGCAGATCGAGGTCTGGCGCGAGGCACGCACCGAGGAGCGCTACCTGGCCCGCAACGAGGAGTCGGAGCGCCGCTATTCGTTCCTGGATGGACCGATCACCGCCAACAACCCGATGGGCGTGCACCACGCGTGGGGGCGGACGTACAAGGATCTGTACATCCGCTACCACTCGATGCTCGGGGAACGGCAGCGGTATCAGAACGGGTTCGACTGCCAGGGTCTGTGGATCGAGGTCGAGGCCGAGAGGGAGCTCGGTTTCACCAGCAAGCGTGACATCGAGACGTACGGCGTCGATCGCTTCGTGGAGTTCTGCAAGGCGCGGGTGCAGAAGTTCGCGGACCGGATCACCGAGCAGAGCCAGCGCCTCGGCATGTGGATGCGCTGGGAGAACTCCTACTACACGAACTCCGATGAGAACAACTATTCGATCTGGGCGTTCCTGAAGACGTGCCAGGAGCGCGGGCTCATCTACAAGGGCCACGACGTGATGCCATGGTGCCCGCGCTGCGGCACCGGCCTGTCGAACCAGGAGATCGCCACCGAGGGGTATCGCGAACTGCGCCACCTCTCGCTGACCGTCCGACTGCCGATCACCTCTCCCGGCCACGGCGGCGAGGACCTGCTGGTGTGGACCACCACCCCGTGGACCCTGTCGAGCAATGTTGCGGCCGCCGTCCACCCCCAGCTGACCTATCAGTTGGTGGAGGGCGAGGGCGGGCGACGCTGGTGGGTCTCGCGGGGGTCAAAGGGGCGTGTCGCCCCGAAGGGGGCGGTCCTGTCCGAGGCGCCGGGCAGCGAGCTGATCGGCCTGACCTACACGGGGCCGTATGACGAGTTGCCGGTGCAGGCCGGCGTCGAGCACCGCGTGATCGCCTGGGACGAGGTTTCGGACGAGGAGGGGACCGGGATCGTGCACATCGCTCCCGGATGCGGCCAGGAGGACTTCGCGCTGTCGAAGGCGCTCGGCCTGGCGGTGCTCGACCCGATCGACGAGGCCGGGATCTTCCGCGATGGCTACGGCTGGCAGACGGGCCGGTATGCCGGTGCCACGCATGACGAGGATCGTGAGCTGCCGCTGGAGATCGCCGCCGATCTCGAGCGCAAGGGGCTGCTGGCGGCGAAGGAGCGCTACCTGCACCACTACCCGGTCTGCTGGCGCTGCAGCACCCAGCTGGTCTTCCGGCTCGTCGATGAGTGGTTCATCGCCATGGACCCGTTGCGCGCGCCGATCAGCGCGGTGACCAGGAAGGTCCGCTGGCTCCCCGACGGGATCGGCCTGGAGGAGCGGGAGATCGACTGGCTTCGCAACATGAGCGACTGGATGATCAGCAAGAAGCGCTACTACGGCCTGGCGCTGCCGATCTGGGAGTGCGAGGCATGCGGGAACTGGGAGGTGATCGGCTCGCACGACGAGCTGCGCGATCGGGCGGTGTCAGGCTGGGACGAGTTCGACGGGCACTCGCCGCACAAGCCGTGGATCGACGCGGTGCAGATCGCGTGCCGGTCGTGCGGCACGGCGACCCGCAGGATCTCCGATGTCGGCAACCCGTGGCTCGATGCGGGCATTGTCGCCTTCAGCACGCTCGACTGGAACCACGATCGCGACTCGTGGGCGCAATGGTTTCCCGCTGACTTTGTGACCGAGTCGTTCCCCGGTCAGTTCCGCAACTGGTTCTACGCGCTCCTGACGATGTCCACCGTCATCACCGACGAGCCGCCGATGCGCACGCTCTTCGGCTACGCACTCGTGCACGACGAGCACGGCGAGGAGATGCACAAGAGCAAGGGCAACGCGATCTGGTTCGACGACGCCGCGGAGGAGATCGGCGCCGACGTGATGCGCTGGATGTACGCAGCGGCCAATCCGGCGGTCAACCTGAACTTTGGGTACGGCCCGGGCCACGACGTGGTGCGTCGTTTCTTCCTGCCGCTCTGGAACACCTATGGCTTCCTGGTGACGTACGCACGGATCGACGGCTGGACCCCATCGGAGGCCGATCGAGATGCGCCCCGAACCCTGCTCGACCGATGGCTCCTTTCGCGCCTCGACGCCCTGGTGGGGAGCGTCAGATCGTCGCTCGACGGATACGATGCCGCGGCAGCCGCCCGCGCGATCGAGGCGTTCGTCGAGGACCTCTCGAACTGGTACGTGCGCCGCAACCGGCGGCGCTTCTGGAAAGGCGAGCTCGACGCAGACAAGCGCGCCGCCTATGCCACGCTTCACGAAGCGGTCGCGACGCTGGTGCGGGTCATGGCCCCGTTCGTGCCGCATCTTTCCGACGCGATCTGGCGGAACCTGGTGGCGGCGGTCGATGCCGACGCACCGGACAGCGTGCACCTCACCGACTTCCCGGAGAGGATCGCCGGGAGGGCAGCCCCCAAGGTGGACGCGGCGGTCGCCCTGGCGCGGCGGGTGGTGGCCCTCGGCCGAACGGCGCGAGCCGCCTCCGGCCTGCGGACGCGGCAGCCGCTGGCGGCGGTGCGCGTGAAGCTGCCGAGCTCCGCCGCCCGCTCCTTCGCGAGCGACCCGGCGGTCGCCGCCGAGCTGGTCGCCGAAGTGCTCGAGGAGCTCAACGCGCATGCGCTGGAGGTGCTCGGCGACGAGTCAGACCTGGTCGAGCGCACCCTCTATCCGCTCCTTCC
Organism: Chloroflexota bacterium; assembly: GCA_029865285.1. Taxonomy (GTDB): domain Bacteria; phylum Chloroflexota; class Limnocylindria; order QHBO01; family QHBO01; genus CF-167. Next base: position 11,022 of record JAOUHE010000020.1, on the reverse strand, counting down.
GGTCATCGGTCCGCGCCACGGAGCGGCGGTGGGAGCGGTGATGGCAGGTGCACGCTCGGGCGACTGGCGGCTGCTCGATGACGGGCGAGCCGAGGTCGGCGGCATCGTGCTGGAGGCCGATGCGTTCCAGCTTACGGCCCGCGCCCGAGAGGGCCTGGAGGTGGCCGAGGATGGCGATCTGCTCGTCGCGCTCGACACTGTGCTTACGCCCCGGTTGGAGGCGGAGGGACTGGCGCGCGAGGTTGCCCACCGCCTGCAGAACATGCGCAAGGCGGCCGGCTACGAGGTTGCCGACCGGATCGCCGTGGCCATCGGCGGGGACGAGGGCTCGGTCGCGCGGCTGCTCGCGCATCGGGACTGGCTGGCAGACGAGACCCTGGCGACGGCCATGGAGATCGGCGCCGACGCCGAGCTTCCCAACGCCGACCTGGCCGAGGAGATGGCGGTCGATGGGGGATCGCTTCGCCTGGCGGTCCGGCGCGCCTGAGGCGGCCCCATCGCGTACCATCGGCTCATGACCGATGAGGCGCCGCCAGCCGGCGGCCGCGCCCGACCGGTGATCCTGCTGCTGGTCGCCGCCGGGATCATCCTCGCCGACCAGGCGACCAAGGCGCTCGTCGTCGCGAACCTGGAGGTGGGGGAGCGAGCGCCCGTCATCGGAGACCTGGTGCAGCTCTGGCACGCGCAGAACCGCGGCGCCGCATTCAGCCTCTTCCAGGGAGGGAACCTGCTCTTCATCGCGGTCACCGTCATCGCGCTCGGGATGGTCGTCTACTTCCACCGAACGTTCCGGGAGCGAGCGAGCTGGCTCCACGGGGTGCTGGGCGTCGTGCTCGGCGGAACGGTCGGCAATTTCATCGACCGCCTCCGGCTCGGCTACGTCACCGACTTCGTATCGGTCGGATTTGGCGACCTCCGATTTCCCGCCTTCAACGTCGCCGACTCGTCGATCGTGCTGGGGATCGGCGCACTCGTGATCTACCTCTTCCTGGCCGATCCGGACCGGCGCGAGGCCCCCGCGTGAGCGGAGGTCCACCCGCCCTCGAGGAGCGCATCGTCACCGGGCCTGCCACGGCCGGCCGGTTCGACCTGGCGGCCAGCGCCCTGGCGGGGATCAGCCGGGCGCATGCCCAGCGACTGATCACCGATGGACGCGCACTGGTCGATGGACACCGCGCCCGCGCGTCGGATCGCCTTCGTGGCGGGGAGCTGCTCAGCGTGACCCTCTCCGCTCCGCCCGACGAGACGCTGATTCCCGAATCGATTCCGCTGCGCATCGCGTACGAGGATGGGACGATGCTGATCGTTGACAAGCCCGCCGGACTGGTCGTCCATCCGAGCGCGGGCCACGCGACCGGCACGCTCGTCCACGCCCTGCTGGGGAGGGCCGCCGAACGCGGCGAGGCGCTCGGGTCGATCGCCGGCGTCGGACGACCGGGGATCGTGCATCGGCTCGACAAGGAGACCTCGGGTCTGCTGATGGTGGCGAAGACCGATGCCGCCCAGGCGAGCCTGATGCAGCAATTCGGCGAACGAACGATCGAGAAGGAATACCTGGCGCTGGTGCGGGGCGCCGCCCCCGCGTCGCGCGGCAGGATCGAGGCTCCGGTCGGCCGCGACCCGCGGGATCGTCAGCGGATGGCCGTCGTGGCCGGTGGCCGTGAGGCGGTCACCGACTATGAGGCGCTCGCCAGCGGGAGCGGCTACACCCTGCTGCTCCTGCGACCCCGGACCGGTCGAACACACCAGCTGCGCGCGCACCTGGCTTTTCTGGGCCTGCCGATCGCCGGTGACATGCGGTACGGCGGTGGCGTCGGCCCGGGCGGGCTCGGCCGCCAGTTCCTGCACGCAGCGGGCCTCACGCTGCGTCGCCCGGTCGACGACCGGCCGATGCGCGCCTGGAGCGAACTGCCGCCGGAGCTCGCCGGTGCCCTCGCAGCCTGCGGCATCGTCAGCGACCGCCTCCCGGTCGGCATCGGCGCCGCAATGGTTGAGGCGCCCTGATGCCGCCGACGCCCGACGCCGAAGAGCCGGCAAAGCGACTCGTCTTCCCCAACCCGCTGCTGGTGGTCGTCTCGGGGCCATCGGGAGTTGGGAAGAGCACCATCGTGGCGCAGCTGGCGCGGAACAGGCCCCAGGTGGTGCCGATCGTGACGGCGACCACGCGGGCACGCCGCAATGGCGAAGAGGACAAGGTCCACTACCACTTCCTCAGCGAGGCCGAATTCGGCCGGCTGCGGGATACCGATGGCCTCCTTGAGCACGCGGAGGTCCACGGCCAGTGGTACGGGACCCCGATCGAGCAGGTGCGCGGCATCCTGGCAGCGGGCCGCGACGCCATCCTGACCATCGATCCGCAGGGGGCTCGCTCGGTTCGGGCGCTCGTCCCTGATGCGCTGCTGATCTTTGTCATGCCGCCGTCGATCGAGGACCTCGACCTGCGACTCGCGACCCGCGGCTCGGAGGACGAGCGGAGCCTGGCGATCCGCCGCCGCAACGCGGAGGCCGAGATGGCGTCGAGCGCGGACTACGACTACGTGGTCGTCAACGAGACCGGGCATCCGGAGGCTGCGGCCGAGCAGATCTGGGAGATCATCCAGGCCGAGGCCCGGCGCGAGCCTCCCCGGCAAGTCCGGGTCTGATGGCGGTGGCCGACGAGGCCGCCTCGGCCGAAGCGCAAGTGGTTCGGGTCGCGGTCGAGGCCGTCGCCGACCGCCCTGAACGAGCGTTCACCTACCGGCTTCCGACCTCGCTCGGCGCACCGGACCCCGGCGCCCTGCTCCTGGTCCCGTATGGACGACGTCTTGCCCTTGGCTACCTGCTCGCCGGCGCTCCCGACGATGAACCGGACCTCGACCTGCGGGACGTCGAGGCGGTCGTGTCGGAGCCGATGCTGACCGCTGACCTCCTCGACCTTGCCGAAGCGATGGCCGTCTACTACCGCTCACCCCTCGGTACCACCGTGGCCGCCATGCTCCCGCCGGGGCTCGAGTCGCGTCTGCGGCGGAGCTGGGTCGTGGTCGATCCGGCGGCACTCCCCGAAGGGCTGCTGGCAGCCGCGTCGGACGCAGGCACGATCGACGACGCAACGCTGCGGCGCACGCTGGGTCGCAGTGGACCGGCCGCGGCGGAGCGGCTGCGCCGAGCAGGCGCCCTGCGCGTCAACTGGTCACTGCTCCCACCTGATCTTCGAGCGCGCCGGGTACGGACGATTCGGCGCCTCGCGGGCGAGCACGCTCCACCGCGTGGTGCGGTGCAGCGGGCACTGCTTGCCGCTGCGGACGCCGATCCTCGCACCCTGGCGGAGATCGCCGCCGGCATGGAATCGCAACCTGCGGCGCTGCTTGCCCCCGCCCGTCGCCTCGAGGCACTCGGCCTGGTCGAGCTTGGCTGGGAGCAGGTCGAGCGCGACCCACTGGCGCACCGTCCCCGCGGCATTCCTCGAGGGCACACCCTGGTTGCGGAGCAGGAAGGGGCACTGCGCGCGCTTCGGGAGCTCCCGCCGGGAGGCGAACTCCTCCTCGAGGGCGTCGCCGCGGCCGGCAAGACCGACGTGTACCTGGCGGCGATCGAGGAAGCGGTCGCGGATGGAGGTGGCGCGATCGTGTTGGTGCCGGAGCTGTCCCTCGTCCCCCAACTCGCCGACCGGGTAGCTGCGTTGGTGGGGGAGCGGCTGGCCGTGCTGCACTCGGGCCTGGCACCCGGTGAGCGTCACGACACGTGGTGGCGCATCCGCGACGGGCGGGCTCGCGTTGTCGTTGGGACGCGAATGGCCGTCTTCGCGCCGCTGGCCGATCTGCGCCTGATCGTGGTGGATGAGTCGCACGAGAGCGGCTACAAGGCGGATCGCACGCCGCGCTACGACGCACGCTGGGTGGCGCGTCATCGGGGCCTCCTGACGGGCGCGCGGGTCATGCTCGGCACTGCCACGCCCGACGTGGCCACCGTGGCGCGGGCGCGCGGCGGCATGGTTGAGCGCATCAGGCTCGTCGAGCGGAGGGTCGGTCGGGCGCCGCGCATCGAGCTGGTCGACTTGCGGGCGGAGCTCGCCGCCGGGAATCGTTCCATCTTCTCCGCGTCGCTGAGCGAGGCGCTGGCGGGTCTCCAGCGGGGGCGCGAACAGGCGATCCTGCTCATGAATCGGCGCGGCTCGGCGACCTTCGTCCTGTGTCGCGACTGCGGCACCAGCCTGCGCTGTCCCGACTGCGACCTGCCGTTCGTGTACCACTCGGCCGGGTCCCAGCTGCGATGCCATCACTGTGGGCGGGCCGCCGCACCGCCCGAACGTTGCCCGACCTGCAGCAGCTTGCGCATCCGCTACTTCGGCGCAGGCACCCAGCGCGTGGAGGCCGAGGTGCGCGCCCGCTTTCCGCACCTGCGGGTGGCGCGGATGGACTCCGACACGCTGGGTGCGCGGCGCGGCTTCGAGCTCATGTACGACCAGTTCCGCGATGGCGAAGTCGACGTCCTGGTCGGCACCCAACTCGCGGCCAAGGGGCTGGACCTGCCGAGCGTCACGCTGGCCGCAGTGGTGACGGCCGACGTGACGCTGAACCTGCCCGACTACCTGGCTCCCGAGCGGACCTTCCAGCTGCTGGCGCAGGTCGCCGGCAGGGCCGGCCGCGGCGAACAGCCGGGGCGAGTGATCATCCAGACCTACGCCGCCGACCACTACGCGGTTCGCGCCGCGGTCCGCCTCGACGTCGATGGGTTCGCCGACGAAGAGCTCGTCCGCCGCAGGCTGCTCGGCTATCCGCCCGCGGCGCATCTTGCACGCCTGCTGGTGGCGGACCCGAATCGGGAGCGCGCCGAGTCGCGCGGCCGCGAGGCAGCCGCCGCGGTGGAGATCCCCGGCGTGGATGTCCACGGCCCGCTGCCGTCCTACGTTCCGCGCCGTGCGGGACGCTGGCGCTTCCAGGTGGTCGTCCGCGCGGCAAGGGAGGCGGATCGAGCCGCGGCACTGGAGCGCGTCCCGGCCGGTATCGCGATCGACGTGGATCCCGAGTCGCTCCTGTAGCCGCTCCGGCTGACGCCATCGGTACAATATCGGCAATGGTCATTCGCCAGATCCTCACCGCCGAAGAGCCGATCCTTCGCGAGCGCGCCCGCAGGGTGACGCATTTCGACGCGTCGCTGCATCGGCTCCTCGACGACATGCTCGAGACGATGCGAGATGCCCCCGGAATCGGTCTTGCTGCCAACCAGATCGGCGTACCGCTGCAGGTGGCCATCATCGAGCTCGAGGACGAGATCACCGAACTGATCAATCCACAGATCGTGCGCGCCAGCGGCGAGGTGATCGACTGGGAGGGGTGTCTCTCCGTCCCCGGGTTCGTCGCCGAAGTGAAACGTCACGCCAAGGTGACCGTCAAGGCTCGCGACCGCCATGGCAAGGAGTTCCGGGTGAAGGGCGAGGAGCTGTTCGCCCGCGCGCTCCAGCACGAGATTGACCATCTCAACGGGATCCTGTACATCGACTACCTCGACTCGCTCGAGGAGTTGGTGCGGGTCAGCGAACGACCGAGCGAGGTGGAGGAAGCCGCCACCGCCAGCATCTAGTGGCCGGGATCGGGCGGATCGCCTTCCTGGGCACCGGCGCGATCGGCGTGCCGCTCCTCGCTCGACTGCCGGACATCGCCGACGAGCTGCTGATCATCAGCCAGCCAGACCGCCCCGCCGGGCGCGGGCTGGAGACCCGTCCATCTCTGGTTGCGGCCTGGGCCCGTGCCCACGATCTCCGGGTGGAGACGCCCCGCCGGGTGCGATCGCACGAGGGGACCGAGATCCTGCGTTCCTACGCTCCCGATGGATTGCTCCTGGTCGCCTACGGTCAGCTCATCCCGGGTGATCTGCTGGCGCTCGCTCCGCGCCCGCCGCTGAACGTCCATCCGTCTCTCCTGCCGCGGCATCGGGGAGCGGCGCCGGTGGCGTCCACGATCCTGGCGGGGGATACGGTGGCTGGTCTGAGTCTCATGGTGATGACCGAGAGCCTCGACGCGGGTCCCATCGTTGCGCAGTGGCCGCTTCCGCTCACCGGCCGGGAGACGACGCCCGATCTCGAGGCCCGACTCGCCGCGCTGGCGGCCGAGGTCGTGCCCGGCGAGCTGAAGCGCTGGGCCGATGGCGAGATCACGCTCACGCCCCAGGACGAAGCCGCGGCCACGCTCATTCGCCCGTTCCGGCGTCTCGACGGATGGATCGACTGGCGTCAGCCGGCCCAGGTGATCGACCGGCAGGTGCGTGCGCTGCAGCCGTGGCCGGGGGCATGGACCACGCTCGACGGGCGCCGGCTTCATGTCAGGGCGGCGCACCCGGTCGCCGGCGTGGAGGGGGTCCCGATCGGTGCCCTGCTCCCGGGGGAGATGCCGTGGGTCGCCTGCGGCCAGGGGGCGCTCGCGCTCGAAATCGTGCAGCCGGAGGGGCGTGCCGCCATGCCCGCCGACGCCTGGCGGCGTGGGCTCCCACGTGACCACGTGCTGCTCGGAGGAGGCGGACCCCCCGGATAGGGCTTCTTCATCGGCCCTTCACCGATTCCGCCGGGTGCTCGGCTATACTCGGCCCGCTTCCTTAGGAGGTGAGCACGACCGTCATGGGTGGATTCCTTCCGTACATTCTGCTGGTGATGCTTCCGAGCATCGCCGTCACCGGCTGGGCGGCCTGGCGAGTCCGCTCGACCTACGCCCGCTGGTCCGCGGTCGACTCGGGCATCAACCTGTCCGCGTTCGACTTCGCCCGGCGGCTTCTCGACCGTCAGGGACTGAGCGACGTGCAGATTGAGCCGGTGCCCGGCAATCTCACCGATCACTACGACCCGCGTGGCAAGGTGCTGCGCGTCAGTTCGGCCGTGGCAGGCACGGCGCAGATCGGCGCCTACGACCCGGTGCGTCGCGCCGTCGGCTTCCCCGACGGGAGCGGACGCCTCTCCGTCGCTGCCGCGGCGGTGATCGCGCACGAGGTGGGCCACGCCGCGCAGGACCGCGAGGGGGATCGATGGATGGCCGTGCGCCAGACGATCGTTCCTGCCGCGCAGTTTGGATCGGGGATCGCCCCCTGGCTGATCATCGCCGGACTGTGGTTCAACATGTTCAATCTCGCGCTGGTCGGCCTGGTCTTCTTTGGCGCCGCGGTGCTCTTCACCTTCGTCACGCTGCCGGTCGAGATCGGCGCGTCGGGCAGGGCGCTCGCGTACGTCAGCAGCCTGGGTCTTTCCGGCGAGCGCCAGGTCGGCGCGCGTGACGTGCTGAAGGCGGCCGCCTGGACGTATGTCGCAGCAGCTCTCGCCGCGCTCCTCACCTTCCTGTACTACCTGATGCTGGTCATGGGGCGTCGTGACTGATCTGACCCTCACCGCGCCTCGCAACGCCATCAGCGAGGTCGACCCCGCACTGCTCGCCGCGTGGCTCGACGCCCGCGGCGAGCCCGCGTACCGAACGAGCCAGGTGCTGGCCGGCGCGCACCTGCCCACGGCGGCTTCCTTTGACGACCTGACCGATCTGCCACGCGCGCTGCGGGCCGACCTTGGGTCGGCATTCGACTTCTCCTCGGTCGCCGGCAGTCATGTGCTGGTCGCCGATGGCGGAGAGACCGCCAAGGCGGTCCATGAGCTCGCCGATGGACAGCGCGTCGAGTCGGTCCTGATGCACTATCCGGCCCGTGGCCGCGCGGCCGCGCGAACGACCATCTGCATCAGTTCACAGGCCGGATGCGCGGTGGCCTGCCCCTTCTGCGCCACCGGCCAGGCCGGCTTCGGCCGCCAACTGAGCCCTGGCGAGATCGTCGACCAGGTACTGCACTGGCACCGATCGCCGTGGCTCGCGCTCGGCCGGGACTGGCGTCCTGGGACCCGCACGGGGCACTACAACATCGTCTTCATGGGGATGGGCGAGCCGCTCAACAACGCCGATCGGGTTTTCGAGGCGGTCCGGCTGCTCAACGATCCCGGGCGGTTGGGCATCGGCGCCCGGCACATCACCGTCAGCACCTCGGGCGTGGTGCCGGGCATCGACCGGATGGTTGATGAGCTGCCGCAGGTCAACCTGGCGATCAGCCTGCACGCGGCCGACGACGACCTGCGGGACGAGCTCGTGCCGATCAACCGCAAATGGCCGATTGCCGCGGTCCTCGGAGCCGGACGACGGTTCGCGGGTGTGACGGGAAGACGGGTGAGCCTCGAGTACGTACTGATCGACGGCGTGAACGACTCGCTCCAGCAGGCAGCTCGCCTGGCGGATCTGGCCGCCGGATGGCTCTGCCACGTCAACCTGATCCCCCTCAACCCGACCCCGGGTTCGCGCTGGAGCGGGACCGCGGCGGCTAGCGTGAGCGCCTTCGCGGCCTCGGTGCGCAGTGCCGGGGTGCCGGTCACCATCCGCGACACGCGCGGCCGTGAGATCGAGGCGGCATGCGGTCAGCTGCACGCCCAGCTTGCCGGCCGGGAACTGCCGGGCCGCTCCGACGTGCGCCGGGCCGAGGTCCCGGTGGCATGAGCATCGGGACGCCGCAGATCAGCGCCAGCCTGCTCAACGCCGATTTCGCGCGACTCGGAGACGAGGCCGTTCGCGCGCTGGATGCCGGCTGTGACTCTCTTCATTTCGATGTGATGGACGGCCACTTCGTGGAAGCCATCACCATGGGGCCGAACGCGATTCGATCGCTACGACCCTACGGCAGCGTGCCGTACCACGCGCACCTCATGGTCAGCCGCCCGCTCTCGCAGGTCACCGCATTTGCCGAGGCGGGGAGCGACCTGATCGCATTCCATGTGGAGGCCGACGACGATCCTGGGGCTGTCATCGATGCGATCCACGCAGCCGGACGAGGCGCCGGCCTGACGCTGAACCCCGAGACGGCGGCCGACGCGGTGCTGCCGTTCCTCGACCGGATCGAGCTGCTGCTGGTGATGACCGTGCATCCGGGGCGGGGCGGCCAGGAGCTCATCCACGATGTCCTCCCCCGGATGGCCTTCCTGCGCGACCAGATCGACCGCCGTGGTGTTGACCTGCCGATCGGAGTGGATGGTGGCGTGAACCTCGGAACCATCGGCGCCGCCCATGCGGCCGGCGGCGAAGTCTTCGTCGCCGGCTCGGTCCTGTACCGAGAGCAGGGCGACCTTGCTCCGGTCGTGGCCGCTCTCCGCGCGGCAGCCCTCGAGGACGCGGAATGACCCGCCCTGGTCAGGCGCTGCGCGGACCGGGGATCCTGATTGTCGTGGCGCTTCTCCTGGCCGCATGCGGCGCGGTGCCGCTCTTGCCGACCCCGCAGCCAACGCCGGAGCAGCCCCGCGAGGTGACGGTGCGTGTCGTGGAGCGGACGACAGGCGTCCCGGTCATCGGCGCGAACCTGACCGTGGGTGCGCTGACCGGTCAGACCGGGGAAGACGGCTCGGTTGTGCTGACGGCCATGCGGGGCGCTTCGGTGGAAGCGTCGGCCGATGGACACGACCCGGGCAGCGGGACGGTTCCCGACGATGGCGACCTTGAGATCGAGCTGCGCGCGAACGTGGTGAGCGGCAGCGTGGCCGATGCCAGCGGCCAACCCATCGCAGGCGTGCGGGTCTTCGTGGAGGGATCCACCACGCTGGTCGAGACGGACGCCGGCGGGCGCTACAGCCTCCCCGATGTTCCCGAGACGGGAACCCTCATCTACAAGATGCCGGGCCGCCAACTGGGAGTGATCGCGATTGACGATCAGATGACCAAGGATGTCGTCCTGCCGGCGTTCGAGGCCCGGGCGCTCTACGCCCCTGCGGCCATCTTCGAAGGAGTCGGTCGGCTCGACGCGATGCTCGACCTGATCGACGCCACCGAGGTGAACGCCATGGTGATCGACGTGAAGGAGACGAACGGCAATCTCTACTGGGCCACCGACCTGCCGGCCGCGGTGGCTGTCGGCTCGATCATGGACCAGCCGCTACTCGACCTTGACGAGGTCCTGCCGCCGCTCAAGGAGCGCGGTATCTACACCATCGCTCGCCTGGTGGTGATGAAGGACAACACCATCGGACGGGCTCGCCCGGAGCTGGCAGTCCAGAACTCCGCCACCGGCCAGCCGTGGCGCGACTATGGGGGCGGCGTCTGGCTGGACCCATACAACCCGGGCGTGGCTGAGTACATCGCGGCCCTGGCGGCGGATCTTGCCGACCGCGGATTCGACGAGGTCCAGCTCGATTACGTGCGCTTCTTCAGTGACGGCGACTACTCGGTGGCCGACACGAACCTGCCGAACACGCAATCGTTTCGCCTGCCCGCCATCCGGCGCCTCTTCCGGCTCGTCTCGGACGCGCTCGAGACCAAGCGGACGTTTCTTGGCGCCGACGTCTTCCCGATCAGCTTCATCGCGCCCGACGATCAGGGGATCGGTCAGCGCCCGGAGGTGATCATGCCTTTCGTGGACTACTTCTCCCCGATGGTCTATCCCAGCCATTACGGCCCCGGCACCTTCGGCTTCGCCGTGCCCAATGACCATCCTTACGACGTCATCAACAAGACGCTGCAGATCATGAACGAGCAGCGGGCGGGGCTGAGAATGGTCATCAGACCATGGATCCAGGACTTTGGGTACGGGCCGTTCCCGCCGTACTCGGCGGCCCAGGTGCTCGCCGAGATGCAGGCCGCCAGCGACAACGGGGCACACGGCTGGATGATCTGGAATGCGGCCGCCCGCTTCACCGCACGCGCGCTGGGTCCGCCCGTTGAGGGCGAGGCATCGGCGCCGGTCACCTCGACGCAGCCTGCCCCCTCATCATCGCCGTCACCGACAACGTCCCCCTGAGCCGATGCGCCTTGTCGTCCAGCGCGTCAGTCGGGCAGCGGTCCGCAGCGGGGGAGAGCTGCTGGGTGGGATCGGGCCCGGTGCATCGGTCCTGGTCGGGATCTCAACCGGTGACGATCTCGAGACGGTCGACCGCATGGCAGACAAGCTGGTCGCGCTGCGCTACTTCGAGGACAGCGGCGGGCGCACGAACCTCGCCATCGGTGATGTGGGCGGTGCCTTCCTGGTGGTGAGCCAGTTCACGCTCTACGC
>JAOUHE010000019.1 GCA_029865285.1 Chloroflexota bacterium | reverse complement strand
GGATCCCTCCCCCGGACGGGGCGACGTAGTTCTCGTCGTGCTTGACGATCACCTGGGTCGCCTCGAAGTGACCGTCGGCCGCCAGCGCACCCTCCACCACCGCGCCGATCCCCTCGCGGAACGACTGGGTCGGCAGCCTGCTGCTGTGTACCGGGATCTCGTTGGTCCCATCGGTCACGACGAAGGTGAGCTCCTGCCCGTCCTCGGTGATGCTGCCGATCTTCACCAGCCCGCCCAGGCGCACGGTGTCCCCGACGGCGGCGTCACCGCGGGCCAGCAACTCGGTCGGGGTCAGGTAGTAGACGAGGGCGTTCCCGATCCCCGACAGCGCGAAGTACCCGATCACCACGACCACGGCCAGCACCCCGGCGAGGATCCCCCATCGCGGCCCACGGGACGGGTAGGGCGGCGGGACCGGACGGGCCAGGCTCATTCGCCGACGTCGGCGGTGGTGGCGGACTCCACCTCCCCGCGAATTCGCAGCGATGCCTGCCGGGCGCGCGACAGGCGTCGCCCAAGGGCCAACGTGTACGCGGCCAGGCCACCGACGATGACGCCGTAGCCGGCGATCACGAACCAGACCTCGCTCACGGCGCGGCCTCCTCGGTGATCGATTCGGTGATGAACGAGCGGCGCGCGGCGCTGATCCGTCCGAGCCGGCCGTGCTCCTCGATCTGCCACTCGGTCCGCGCCAACTGGTAGCGACGAATCATCAGGTACCCCCAGACCAGGGTGAAGGCCGCCAACATGCCCATCAGGGCAAGCACGAAGAGCGGCGGGGCGCTCGGGTTGAGGATCTTGCTGGGGTCGCCGATGGTCGGGCCCTGGTGCAGGCCACGCCACCAGATCACGCTGAAGTGCACGATCGGGATGTCGATCGCGGCGATCAGGCCCACCACGGCTGCGCGCGCGGCGCGGCGATGGGGATCATCGGTCAGGCGGCGGAAGAGGAGGTAGCCCGCGTACAGGGCCAACAGGAGGGCGGTCGTCGTCAAACGGGGATCCTCCCACTGCCAGAAGACGCCCCAGACCGGGCGGCCCCACATCATCCCGCCCCAGATGGCGAACGCGGTGAACATCACGCCCACCTCGGCGCCGGCCAGCGCGATGGCGTCGAGTCGCAGGTCGCGCCGGACCAGGTAGCCGATGCCGGCCATGGCCGTCACGCCGAACGAGAGATAGGCCAGCCAGGCCGATGCCACGTGGGGGTACATGATCCGCTGGGCGTCGCCCTGGTTCAGGTCGGCGGGCACGATGAAGAGCCCGTTGACAGTGGCAGCGGCGACGGCGAGCAGCGCCGCGAACCCGAGGATGCGCGTCTTCATCAGTCCTCCAGCAGAAATCCGTACGTGGCGGCACCGGCGATCAGCATGACGATGTCGAAGCCGACCAGCAGCTGGAGCCATGCGCCCAGCTCGCCGAACGGATCTCCGGCGACCGCGGCGACCGTGGCCTTCACCGCAGCGAGCAGGAGCGGCGCCACGATCGGCAGCATGAGCAGCGGCAGCATCACCTCGCGGGCTCGCATCCGCACCGTGAGTCCGGCGTAGGCGGTGCCGACCGCCGCGAAGCCGACCGACCCCAGGACCACCGTGACGGCCAGCGGCAACCATGCGGCACCCAGCGGCACGCCGTACAGGATGGCAACCACCGGGAACAGCAGGCCGCCGAGCAGCAGCATCGCGCCGGCTCCGGCGAGCGCCTTGCCGGCGTACACCGCGCGACGGTCGACCGGATAGAGAGCGAGTTGTTCGAGGGCACCGTCATCGGCCTCCATCTGGTGAAGCCGCGCGACGGTGAGGAGGCCACCAAACACGATCGCCAGCCAGAGGAGTCCGGGAGCGGCCTCGGCGAGGCGCCCCGAATCCGGACCCAGGGCGAACCCGAAGAGGAGCAGCACCAGCGCCGCAAAGAAGATCGTGGAGCCGACCGCCTGACGTCCCCGCAGCTCGGCGAGGGCGTCCTTGCGCGCGATCGCCAGGGCGATGGTCGCGTGGCGGCGCAGGGCGCTCATCGGCTCGTTCTCACAGCCGCAGCCTGGGTGGGGATCACGGGCGCGAGCGCGCCCGCACGCACGCCGTTGCCGGTCACGTCGGCCACCAGCCCGCCGTGGAGGCGGACCGTGGCATCTGCGGCGCGGTTGACGCGATCGGCCTGGTGCGAGGCGACCACCACGGTGATCCCGAACTCGTGCCAGAGGCCGAGCAGCCGGTCTACCAGCCCCATGCCGTCCTCGTCGAGCGCGGCATGGGGCTCGTCGAGCAGAACCAGCGATGGGCGCGCGACGAGCAGACGGGCCAGGGCCAGGCGCTTGCGCATCCCCGCCGAGAATGTGCCGACGCGATCGTCCGCCACGGGAGCCAGTCCGACTTCGGCGATCGCACGGTCGGCGACGGTCGCGACCTCGGAACCCGACCAGCCGAGCATCGTGGCGGCGAAGCGCAGGTTCTCGGCCGCCGTCAGATCGTCGTACATCCCCGACGCGTGCGACAGGTACGCGACGCGAGTTCGGATGATCTCCGGATGGCGCAGTGCGTCGACCCCGTCGATGAAGAGCCCCCCGAACGACGGCCGGATTGCCGTGGCCAGGATCCGCAGCAGGGTCGTCTTGCCGGCGCCGTTGGGTCCGAGCAGCGCAACCGTGCGCCCGGCCTCGATGCGCAGCGACACGCCGGCGAGCGCGGCGCTGCGGCCGAAGAGGCGCGCAAGCCCATCGGTGTCGACGGCAGGTGGTGGAGATCCGTGCGCTCCGCCGAGGCGGGGCGCCACGTAGATGGTGGTCTGCGGCATGCTCGACGGGGCGGGGGTGATGGACGGGGCCGAGTGTGCGGCCACCGCACGGTCGCGTCAAATCCGCGGGACGACTTCTGAAACCGGTCGCGTATGTATCGATGAGTTGCGTCCTGCACGGGGCGCCTGCCACGAAGGAGCGACCGCTTATGAGCCCCCGGATCCATGCTCGACCCCGAACGGCGAGGGCGCTCGTCCCGGCGCTCGCCCTCCTGTTGGCCGCTTGCGCCGCCACCGGCGACGGGTCGCCGACCTCCTCTGCGATCGCCTCCCAGGCGCCGGCCGAGAGCACGCCTGCGGTGGCAACGGATCAGCCGACGACTCCTCCGACCGCGACGGCGACCGCGACCACTGACGTCACGGAAGTCACCATCGCCGGTTTCTCGTTTGGACCGGCCGAGGTCAATGTCAAGGTTGGCGAAGTGACCTTCGCCAATTCCGACGAGTTCCCCCACACCGTGACCGAGGGCGAGAATGGGGCGGCCTCGGCTGGTGCGCGGTTCGACGAGGTCGTTGGTGTGGGCAAGGCGATCGTGATCACTTTTGCGGAGGCCGGCGACTACCACATCACCTGCCAGTTCCACGCGCAGATGCGTCTCCTGGTCCACGCGCATTAGGCAGTCGGACACACAGAAAGACGGGCGCCCATCTGGGCGCCCGTCTTGTGCGACGGTCGTCTTCCGAAGCGACCGGTGGTCAGACCTTCTCGCGCAAGGAGCGAAGACCGAGCCTCATGCCGACCAGGAGCAGGAAGATCCCTGCCAAGGTCAGCGGTCCGACAGGGTTCGAAGCGGGGGTCACCGCCGTGTTCGGCGCCAGCGCGCCGAGTTGCCCACGGATGGCGCCGGGTCCGAAGTCCGCGTTGTGGACATTCACGTAGTAGCCGGCCGGGTTGTCGATGATCGCCTGCAGGGTCGCAGCGTCCGGCCCGGTCGTGCATCCAGTGCTGCTTCCCGAGAAGCCGTCGACGTCGAGGCCGACCGTCACGCCGCCGTTCGCGCCCGCCGCACCGACGTGAATGTGCGACGCGGTGGCGTCAGCGATGTTCGTGGTGGTCAGCTCCCAGCAAACCTGCAGGGTAGCGGGATCAATGGTGATCGTGGCCGTGCCGGCACCGTCGGGATCGCCCGGCGGATTCTCGGCCGCGCCGCCGGCGAGGGTGGCCGTCAGCGTGGTCTCGGCGCCGAGCACCGCGCCGGCGGCGATCAGCGTCAGCGCCATGCCCAGCACAACGGTGATCGGCAGAAGACGAGTGTGGTTCCGCAAGGTACCTCCTTCTTGAGATGCGTGCCGCGGAGCCAAGCGGACCGCGCTCGCACCGATTCATACGCCCGCGGTTACGCCCGCCAAGTCGGTTGACCCCTCTTGAGGCCGGGTGCTATCGTCCGGCGCCTGATGAAGGCCGGGCGCTCCGATCGGTCACCCAGGCGCCGTCGGACTGGCGCCGGTCAGGGATCCGTGTGACCCTCGGCCGAGACCCCGTTCGGCGTAACCGTCGGCGTAACGGATGAAGGGCGAGCCGGTGCCGCACGAACGAGAGGCGGCGGGCGTCCTCGAGGCAATCTACGACGAGCACGTCGTGCCCATCTACCGCTTCATCCATGCCAGGGTCGGCAACCGTCCAGACGCGGAGGATCTGACCGCACAGGTGTTCATGCGCGCCGTCGAGCAGCTCGACACGAGCCGCGACCACAACCAGGTGACCGCCTGGCTCTACCGCGTGAGCCAGAACCTGATCGCCGACTACTGGCGCGCGCTCTACCGTCTCCCGGTGATCGGCACCGAGCAGGTTGCTCCGGGGTGGGAGCCGGCCGCGCCCCCAGGCAGGTCAGCGGCCCTTGCTGAAGCCACCCAGGACACCGCCGCGGACCGGGTCCGATCCTTGCTGCGGAGCCTGCCGGAGCGGTACGCGCAGGTGCTCGAGTTGCGATTCCTCCAGCGGCTGAGCGTCGCGGAGACCGCGAGCCGAATGGGAGTCAGCAACGGCAATGCAAAGGTGATTCAGTACCGTGCATTGCGCATGGCAGCGCTTCTGGACGAGTCCGATGACTGACGATCGAGAACCGCGCGTGCCGGACGAGGAGCGTGCCGAGGCTGGCGCGGAGCGATTCGGTCGGTACCTGGACGCCCTGCTCGCCGGCGCGCGCCCCTCGCCAGACGATATCGGGAGCCCTGACGAGGCGGAGATGGCCCACGTCGCTGCCGAGATGGCCGCGGCAGCCGATCGGGCGGGCAGCACACCGGATCCGGCGTTTGTCGACCAGCTGCGCCGAAGGATTCGCGACGCGGACCAGGGGATGACCAGCGTGACCGAGCCGCTGCCAATCCGACCGGTGGTCTCGGACACATCCGTCGCGCGGATGCGGGTGACACGGCGCCAGGTCCTGCAGACCGGACTCGGCGCGGCCGCCGGTCTGGCTGCCGGAGTTCTGGGAGCCGGCCTGCTACGTGGCGAACCGACGCCGCGAGACCCGATCTGGGATGACGGCATCGGGCTGGTGGCAGGTGAGGGCGCCTGGGTGCCCGTCGCAACCCTCGCCGAGTTGCCGCGCGGAGCCGCCGTCCCGTTCTCGACCGCGGCGTTCAATGGCTACGTGGTGAATGACGACGGTGAGATCCGTGCCCTGAGCTCGGTCTGCACGCACATGGGGTGCACGCTGCAGTATCGACCCGAGTGGCGCGATCTCCGCTGCCCGTGCCACGCGGCCAGTTTCAACCTGGCCGGCAAGCTCGCCAATAGCCGCGCCGCCTGGCAAGCTGCCGGCGGGTACGGCGGCGATGACCAGGCCTATCCCATCGAGCTGCCGCCGCTGATCCGTCCGGCGGTGAAGGTCGAAGGCGAGCAGATTCTCGTGTGGACCGCGCGGGCTTGACCGGCGCTACGCCGAACTTCGTTGACCACCTTCCGGGGCGGTGCTATCGTCCGCCGCCCATGGAGGCCGCATGAGCCATCCCGTCGCCGAAGATCGCCCCGTTGAGCATGGCGATGCGCTCAACCTGATCCGCTCGGCCATCGCCGAAGCTCCGGGTCCGAGTGCGGCCGCGCAGAAGGCCGTGGACCTGCTCCACGAGCGCTTCGGCCACTACGACTGGATCGGCATCTACTGGGTCGACCCCAACAAGACCGATCTCGTGCTTGGCCCCTGGACCGGTCCCGAAGCCACCGAGCACACCCGGATCCCGATCGGGGTGGGCATCTGCGGGGCCGCGGCAGCATCCGGCGAGACCGAGATCGTTGACGACGTCAACGCCGATCCGCGCTATCTCGCCTGCTTCACCACGACCAGGAGCGAGATCGTGGTGCCGATCTTTGCCGAGGGGAGCGTAGTGGGCGAGATTGATGTCGACGGATCGGACCTGACCGCCTTCGACCAGAACGATGCGGACTTCCTGGAGGAGATCGCTGCGCTCCTGGCTCCGCTGCGACCCCGCGCCTAGCCGCCGACCAGCTGGACCAGGTAGCCGACGATGTACGGCACGGCCAGCGCCACCACCACCGCGGTCAGCGCCAGTCCAACGTAGGCCAGATAGCGGAGGTTCGGCGGTCCTGGATGCTCCGGCGGCGGGGTGGTGCGGCGCGCCAGGCGCGACGGTCGCCGCGGCGGGCGATGCTCGTAGGGGTGCGTCATCCGCTGCGCTCGACAGCGCCGAGGATGTCGCGCAGCCGGGCGTGACGCGGCTCGCGGTCGCCGGCGTAGCGCTCGATCGCGGCGAGGATGTGCCTCGGCCCGAGGTGCGCCTCGTCCATCACCTCGTCGACGGTGCCGCCGGTCCGCCAGCGGTCGTCCCAGTCCGATGAGAGGGAGTAGTCCTTGGCGATCGGTCCATCCACGAAATCGGTCATCAGCTTGAAGGCGCGGTTGGTAATGGCCATCCCGTCCCATCGGTCCGACGCGGAACAGATCTGCTCCCGATAGGCAGCATCCTGTCGGTGGAAGAGTTGCGGGCTGATGGCCGCCACGATGCGCACGTTGATCCCCGCCTTGTCCAGCTCGGGCAGGATCTTCACCACGTTGGCGGTGGTCACCGTCCCCTGGACGTACACCGTGCCGGCCGATGGCGATCCTGGCCGCGCGTCGCGGATCAGGTAGGCGCCGCGGGCTGCCTCGAAGTGCGAGGCCATCCCCAGTGCGGCGCGGTCCGGGATCTCGACGGTGGGTCGAGTGAGATGCAGCGCCACGATTGGGACCTCGGTCGCCAGCGCGGCGGCCAGCACCACCGGCACCTCGTTGTACTCCCACGGATGCAGGTCGATGACGTGACCCTCCGGGAACAGCTGCGTGACGCCGGTGGCGAAGATGCCGAAGTGCGTGCGCGAGTCCTCGGCCGTCTCCGGGCCGGAATGTCCGGCCACCCAGATCACCTTGCCGAGCTTCAGCTGTGTGTCCTGGGCGAGTTGGGAGAAGAGGCGCATCGGTCCGTACTTGAGGTACGAGAACGAGCCGTAGGTCGAGCAGGCGCCCCAGAACCCGTTGAACGACTTCATCGGGTCCGACGCCAGGTTGACGGTGGCCAGGCCGACCATCAGCCCCGCGTTGGTGAACTCGGTGATCTCCTGGGGCAGCAGCGCGCCCCGCGGGTTCGTGTCGCGCTGGTACCAGCCCCAGCCGGGCATCTCGCCGAAGTCCTTGGCGAATCCGGCGATGTTCGTCGAGTCGGCCAGGTCGGCGGAGCAGGCGATCACCAGCGGCCGCCCGTACTCGGCCTTCGCGAAGGCATTGACCCACGACCCCCAGGTGGCCAGCGCGGCGCGGTTGGGAGCCTTCTCGCCGGGCTGTTTCCACATCTCCGCGGGGTAGGCGGTCACGTCGGTGATCCGCGGATCGTCGAAGATCTTCGCCTCGCGGTCGTCCAGGTTGAACCCCTCGACACGGTCGGGCACAGACTTCGCCACCTCGATCAGTCGGTCGCTGATCGCATCGACCACGGCCGTGTTGCGGCGCAGGACGCCGACGACGACCTCGAAGTTGCGGCGCGCCTGCGCCTCGCGCTCGGCAGCATCGGCCGGGGCAGGCTGATCGACGCCGTCGTAGGAGACGCCGTGGCGCTCCATGAACGCCCTGCGCACCGCCCAGAACTCCGGTGAATTCATGGCGTGCGGAGAGCCGTGGCTCTTGTTGTCGTACTTGCCGTAGCCGCGCCCCTTGCGGGTCTTGAACCAGGCGACCGATGGCCGGCGCTCGGGATTCTCGCCACGCGCCGCCTCGAGCACGGCGCGCGTGACCGGGGCCCACTCGGACCCGTCCATCGTCCCGGTGACGCGCCAGTCGTAGGCGCCGAACCAGCTCTCCGGCGTGCCAGGCACGACCTCGTGGATGGCGGTGTCGTCGATCCCATAGTCGTTCCAGTCGATCAGGAAGACGAGATTGCTGAGGCCCAGCCCCCACGCCGTGTTACGGGTCTCGTGGCTGGCGCCGGGGGTCAGGCCGCCCTCGCCCTCGACGACGAAGACCTTGACCTCTTCCGCGCCGGCCAGCTTGAGCGCCACCGCCTCCCCCGCCGCGGGTGGCATGCCGTGGCCCGACGGTCCGGTGTTGAACTTGAGGAAGAGCGTCTTGCCCTCCATCTCGGCGTGGCCCGCGAGGCCGCCGCGACGGCGCAGCGTCAGGAGATCCTCCCAGGTGAGCGCCCAGCGGCCGTCGTCGGGAAAGGCAAAGGCGGGGTCCGGATCCCGCTCCGCGCGGGCGCGCAGGGTCTCGTTGAGGATCGCCAGCGTGACGTACACGAGCGGGACGGTGTGGCCGGCGGACAGGACGAAGCGGTCGGCAAAGGGACGCCAGGGGCGGCGGATGTCCCAGCGCATCGCGCCCGACAGCAGCAGCGACAGGAAGAGGTGCACCTTTGAGCGCGAGCCGCCGGGGTGCCCCGATTGGCGGTAATTGAGCGCCAGGTCGATCGCCTCGTCGATCACCTCGCGGACGAGGTCCCAGTCCTCGAACGAGCCGGCCGCCTCGTCGTAGAGGTGGTCCACGCTCCGCTGCTGCATGGTGGTCATGCGCTGACGAGCTGCCCGGTGCGCTCCAGCTTGGCCAGGGAGTCGGCGATCCGCTCAAGCGCAGCGCTCAACTTCTCGCGTGAGTTGGCATACGAGAAGCGCAGGTGGCCCTCCCCGTACTGGCCGAACGCGGTCCCCGAGAGGCCGCACACGCCCGCGTCGTAGAGGAGGTGGTCGGCGATCTGGTTGCTGGTTCGTCCGAAGGAACTGAAATTCGGGAAGGCGTAGAACGCGCCGTGGGGCATGACACAGGTGACCCCGGGGATGGCGTTGAGTCCCTCCACGATCAGCGAGCGCCGCGCGATGAACTCGGTGCGCATCGCCTGCGCCGCGTCCTGCGGTCCGGTGAGCGCGGCGATCGCGCCGACCTGGGTGAAGGCATTGGTGCAGCTGACGCTGTTGATCACCAGCCGTGAGAACGACGGCGCCAGCCACTCCGGCACGATCCCGTACCCGAGCCGCCAGCCGGTCATGGCGAACGTCTTGGAGAAGCCGTCGAGCGTGATGGTGCGCTCGGCCATGCCTGGGAGGGTCGCAATCGAGAGCGGCTCCCCTTCGTACTGCAGGCGTCCGTAGATCTCATCGGCCAGGACGACCAGGTCCCGCTCAGTGGCGATCCGCGCGATCTCGCGCACGTCCTCGTCGGTGAGGATCGATCCGGTCGGGTTGTGGGGCGAGTTCGTGACGATCATGCGGGTCTTGTCCGTCACCAGGCTCTCGACCTCCGCCACGTCCATCCGGAAGTCGTTCGCCTCGCGCAGGGGTGCCGCCACCGGCGTGCCGCCAACGTATCGGGCCATGCTCTCGTAGATGGGGAAGCCGGGGTTCGGGTAGATGACCTCCTCACCCTCGTTGATTAGGGCCAGCATCGCGTAGAACATGATCGGCTTTGCGCCCGGCGTGACGACCACCTGCTCCGGGGTCGTATCGATCCCCTTCCAGCGCTTCACGTCCGCGACCAGCGCGGCCTTCAGCGGGGCAATCCCGGTCGCCGCGGTGTAGTGCGTCATCTTGTCGTCGAGCAGGGCCCGCGACGCCGCGTCGCTGATGTGCGCCGGGGTGTCGAAGTCCGGCTCGCCGAGTTCCAGGTGAATCACGTCGCGGCCGGTTGCCTCGAGCGCGCGAGCGCGCGCAGCGGCCTCGAAGGCGGTCTCGGTCCCGATCAGCCCCATCCGGCTGGCAAGCTTCACTATCGGTGCCTCGTGTGCGGGAGGTCTGTGTTGAGTGTAACGATGGAGCGGCCGGGTGGCACTCGTCTGGCCGCGAGCCGGCCGCTTCGGTGGCCCGATCGGGCCATTGCAGAGTCTGAACGTGCCACTGCTATACTTTCGCCAGCAACCAATCTCGCGACCCACCCGAGCGACGGGGCTCCCCGAGCGCCAGAGGAGAAGACCGATCTCATGACGATGACCGAATCGACGCCGCCGACGGCCACGCCGGCTGCCCCCGCACCCGCCGAGCAGTTGGTCAGCATGACCGAGGCGGCCGCCGTCAAGGTCCAGGAGCTGCGTGCCCGCGAGGGCAAGGCCGATGCCGCACTGCGCCTCTTCGTCAAGAGCGGCGGATGCTCAGGCTTTAGTTACGGGCTGGCGTTTGACGACAAGATCGCCATCGACGATCGGGTCGAGACCCATGCCGGTGTGCCGATCGTGATCGACGCCTTCAGCGTCCAGCACGTGGCCGGCGCCGAGATCGACTACGTCGACTCGCTGATGGGCTCGGGCTTCGCAATCAACAATCCCAATGCGGTGAGCAGCTGCGCCTGCGGCAGTTCGTTCAACACCGATGGCTCTCCGGCGAAGGCGGGCGGCTGCCACTAGACCTTCCCTGGTCCGCGACCACCTCGAAGCCCCGGCCCGCCGCCGGGGCTTTTTGCTGTCCGGCGGTCCGTCTCGCCCGCTCTGGTCCGCCCCCTGCTCGCGTACCACGCATAGTGGTTCAACAGCACAGATCCGCCGCATCCGAGCCGCTGGCCTGCCCCGTAGGCGCCTTTTCGTCGATTCGCACCACGCACCGTGGTGCCGCCGGGCGTTTACGGCATCCCACGCGTCAATGAACCACCATGCGTGGTATTCGCAGGGTGTCGCTAGCCTCTGCGGCGCCTCGCGACGACGGCGAGCGCCACACCAAGCACCGCGATGCCCGCCGCACCGGCGGTGAACGCCAGCAGCCCGCCCGAAACGCAGTCTCCGGGCTGACGATCGATCTCCGTGCAGATCAGCACGAGTTGGCGTGCGAGCAGTGCGGCCCACAGTCCGCCGGCGCCGACGAGCATCCCCGAGAGCAGGAACAGATTCATGAAAAGGAGGGAGCCGAGCCCAATAATCAGGAGGACCACCAGCAGACCGGGAATGCCGAAGATCAGCCCGGGTACGCTGATCAGCGCGCCGTCGAGCAGGCCCACCAGCCAGGTGGAACGGGCACTCCGCGTCGCCATCACGTCGCGTTCACTCCCCTGAGCCGTCGTCCTCGAAGACCGATGCGCCGGCCACGACGGCCGCTTGCGTTTCACCGCCGAGGGCGGCCGGCAGGGGGCGTGGGAGGTCTGGCGGCGTCACGTATCGGTCCACCAGCGAGCGGGTGCCCGCGATCTTGAGCAGGTCGAAGAGGTGGCCGAACTTGCCGCGCAGGTTGGCGGCGACCTGCGCCTCTGCCTCCGCGGGGAGCGTCCACAGGTCGCGTTTGAACGGGCCGATCGCCTTCTTGCGCGTCTTGTACAGGAACTGCTCATCGGTCTCGCCGGGCTTGCGCTCGTCGGCGCAACTGGCCACGCACCAATCGAGCATCTCCGAGCGCAGTTCGTCGGGCAGGCCGCCGTCGTCGTACAGGATGTTCTGGAAGCCGGTGGCCAGGTGGATCTCCGCAGTCCCGTTCTCCGGGAAGTGCCCGAAGGCGTCCTCCGGCAGCGTGCTGGCGCCGTGCTGCACGCAGCCCGCCAGCCCGTACTCGTCGCGCGCAACCGCGGAGAGTCGACGCATGGTGTCGAAGTCGATCGCGACCTGCGCCACGCTGCCGTCCGGCAGGACGACGCCGCCGTGGCTGGTACCCGTCTGGATGCTCACCTTGCTCACGCCCGGCAGTCCGGTGCCGTGGAGCATGCCGTAGTAGCCATCCAGGTAGGCGCGCAGCTCCTGCTCGGTGCTGTTCACCTTGCCGACCTCGCCGATCTCCCCGCCGATGCTGGTCGTGACACCGGCCGGCTCGATCTCGCGGATCAGACCCGTCAGGCTCAGGGTGTTCTCGGCGTTCACCCGCTGCTGCGCCGCCACGGTGGGCAGGGACAGGTCGACCAGGGTGCTGCTGTCGATGTCGATGTTGTAGAAGCCAGCCGCCACCGCCTCACGGGTCAACTCGTGGAGGCCGGCCATCTCAGTGTCCGGGTCGGCCGCCCATTTCGCGGCGTTGAACTGGAAATGGTCGCCCTGGAGGAAGACCGGGCCCCGCCAGCCGGTGCGCAGAGCCGCAGCCAGGACCACTGCCGTGTACTCCGCGGGTCGCTGATCGGTGTAGGCCATCTCGCTCTTGGCGATCTCGAAGATCACCGCCCCGGCATCGCGCTCGATGGCGGCCGCGAAAGCCTGTCGCGCGGTGAGATAGGCGGCGGCGCGGAGGTTGATCGCCGGCACGGTGAAGTCGGTGGCCGCAAACTCGGCCCGGCCTCGCGCCATGTACAGCTCGTGAATGCTGGCCGATCCGCAGCCGAGCGCCTGTGACGCGCTCCAGATGAGCCAGCGCGCGGCGTCGCGCAGCTCCTCATCGGGGTTGAAGACCGCATCGAAGACAAGGCTGTCGACCAGTTCGTCGCGGAAGCGGGATTCATCGATGATCTGCAGGCGATCGCCGCTGATGGTGGCGATGCCGGCGAGGCTGTCACGCAGCCCGGAGGCATTTGTGGTGGTCATGGCGTTCATCCTAGCGGAGGGCCGAGACCAGGGTGAACGCCAGCAGGGGTGCCACGGGCACGCCAATCAGCGCCGCCAGCAGGTACCAGTCGCGGGCGGCTCGGGTGTCGGCGAGACCGCGGCGGCGGAGTCCCGTCACCCACGCGAGCACGCCGCTCAGTCCCGTGACGTACAGGGCGGCCGAGAGGCCGGCGACACCGACTGCGAAGGGGCGCACGGCGACGCAGTTTCCGATGCTCAGGGGGCCGCCGGGTGGGCACGGGGCACCGAGCTCCAGAAGGATGAGCCCGGCCGCGGCGGCCAGGACGGTCGCCGACCAGGCGACGTGGAGGACGAGCCAGCGGGAAGTGCTCGTGGGGCGGCCCTCAGCCGCCGGCGGACCAGGCCGCTCCGGCAGCGGCGGCCGCCTCCGCCTCGCGGCGGCTGACACGGCGATACTCGAACCACAGGTAGACGATGCCGGTCGCGCCGCCGCCGGCGGCCATGGCCCCGAGCCCCAGCGCCAGCAGCGGGAATCGCAGCGGGATGAGACTGCCGCCCGCCAGGTTGAAGAGCATGAACGGGATGATCGCCAGCGCGGTGGCGGCGTACTGCATGACGTCCAGGAAGCGGATGAGCGACCAGGCGAAGCCGCGCCGGCCTCGAGCCGCCTGCGTCCAGAGCGCCATCACCAGGAGCAGCGTGAAGGTCGGACCGCCGATCAGCACGATCGCCACCAGGTAGCCGACGTCCTTGCTGAAGCCGAGGTACAGGGTGGTGATGGTGTTGGCGTAGTTGGGGATGTAGCCGAGCACGAAGTACATGAACAGGAAGAGCGGCACGCCCTTCAGCAGCGCAACCAGCCAGGTCTCGCCGCCGTACAGCAGCCAGCTGGCGAAATCATCGACCTCGCGGACCACCCGCGAGATGAGGTCGCGACGGGGCGGGACGGTGTAGTTCGTCATCAGTCGGCTACTGCTTCAGACTCAGCAGGAAGGTGATCAGCGCCTTCAGGGCGTCCGCACTGAGCGACCCCTCCGGGTACGGCAACATGCCGGTCGCCGTCCCGCCGTTGTAGTTCGTCGCCGAGTCGCGGATCCACATCTCCAGGAAGGTCCGGCTATTGGCGGCATAGTCCGCCTGGAGCTTGTCGAGTCCGCTGATCGGGTTGGGCAGATCGATCACCGGCTCGTTGCCGATGTTCAGCAGTGATGGGAAGGTGCCAGCCACTCCGGAATAGTCGGCCTGGTGGCAGTTGACACAGCCGGCGTCCACGTACACCTGCTTCCCCGCCTCCACCGTGTCGGGGATCCCCTCGACCGGCTGTTGAAGCGTCTCGTTTGCCCAGGTGCCGACCAGAGCGGTCAGGGCATCGATCTGGTTCAGCGTCAGCCCGCCCTCGGCGCCCCAGGCGGGCATCTCCGACTTGGCGTTCCCGCTCACCACGATGCCACCGTAGCGGATCGCCCAATTCACGTAGTTGTTCAGGACGGGTGGCGCGCCATCGTCGATATTGGCCACCTCCCCGCCGGTGTCCTTCCACTTGTTGGCCAGCGCGCGAGAATGCAGATTGGGTGCCTGGTTGCCCAAAGGCGTGACGCCGCCCGTGCCATCGGCTCCATGGCAGCGGGCGCAGTTGGCGCCGAGCGGGCTGAGGAACTCGGGCCCCGAGGTTACCTCGAGCGTACCGGCCACACCATCGGCGGTCACCGATGTGACGCCGTCGGACTGGAAGCGCGTCTTTGCCTGCTTCCCTGCCTTCACCTCTGCCTCGAAGGGGTGGGATCCGGTCCCTCGCAGGGTGATGTCGGCACCGAGCGTGTTGGTGAAGTTGATCGACGCGTTGATCTCGATCTCGATGACGGCGGGTTCGAACCCGGCGCTGGAGACCGTCACGGTGTGGATGATCTCGTCGGGCCCAAAGTAGAGCGTCCCGAGCTCGATCAACTCGGTCTGTTGGGCCCGGAACTCGGACTCCCGGCGCGCGCCATCGGTCATCCAGTAGAACGCGGTGAAGAGCGCCATGCCGCTCATCAGAAAGATGGCGATCGCCTTGAAGCGCATCGGTCAGCCGGCACAGTGCGGAATGGCCGCGGTATCGCGGGGGTCGAAGGTGACGGTGCCCTCGGGCGGGCCTCCCACGATCCGGCTGGTATCGACAACGTAGGCACCCTCGACGACCTCGACCGCGAAGCTATCCATTCCGCGTGGCGCGGGGCCGGCGCGCTTCTCGCCGAGGATCGTGTACTTGCTGCCGTGGCAGAGGCACTCGAACCACTTGCTCTGGTCGCACAGCGGCGGGATCTGACAGCCCAGGTGGGGGCACTTGCGGTAGAGGGCCAGGACCTCCTCGCCGGGATCCGTGACGGACGCGCCGCTGCCGTCCACCAGGCCCTTGGCGGCAGGGACGTTGAGGAAGAAGAGGCGCGCCCGGTTGAAGGCGAACGGCGTCCCGGTAGCCCAGGCAGGATCGTTGGCGATGATCTCGGCCGGAGTGCCGATGGTCAGCCTGCCGCCGAGCCCGCTGCGCACGTTCGGCCAGAGGAAGTTCACCGTGCCGGCCAGGAACTCCACCGACAGGATCGCCACGCCGACGCCGAGCATGCGGCGCATGAAGCCGCGCCGGCTCATCTCGCCGATCGGGCGACCGGGGACCTCACCGTAGGTGGGCAGTTGGCTCATAGGGTGAAGAAGATCCCGTCCCATGGCCAGACCCAGTTCCAGCCGGGGCCCCGGAAGAACGAGCCGATGATGGTAATGAGCAGTCCGCCCACCATCAGGCACATGAAGAAGACCCACATGGTCTTTCGATCGCGCGCCGCCTTGTAGGGGGATCGGTCGATGTACGGCACCAGCGCCAGCCCGACCAGGTAGATGATGGGCAGGAAGGCCCCGGCCACGGTCGCGTTGAAGTAGGAGATCAACTCCTGGAGGCCGAGGAAGTACCACGGCGCCTTGGCGACGTGCGGTGTCACGCCGGCGTTGGCCATCTCTTCGAGCGGCGCCCTGATGGTGACCGACGCCACCACGAGCACCACGCCCATCAGTAGCGCGGCCAGGAACTCGGCGCGGAGCAGGTGTGGCCAGGTCAGGAGCGTCTCATCAGGGCGCTTGTCGACACGGACGAGCGACTCCTGCTTGACGTACGCCAGCAGGCGGAAGCGCTCGGTGCCCGGTACGCCGGGCGGGCCCGGCAACTTCGGGCCGGCGCCGCGCTCGACCGCCGGCACGTTCGGCGCCTGGGTCGGGGCGTTCTTGTCGGCCGTGGCGTTGCGCCGCTTCTCGATGGTCATCGGTCCCTCGTCAACTCACACCGGCCCGCTGATGCCGCCGTCCTTCCGGATCCTCCAGAAGTGGACGACCATCAGGATCGCCGCGATCAGCGGGAAGGCGATCACGTGCATGACGTAGAAGCGGATGAGGGTGCCCTGGTCAACGAGCACGCCGCCCAGCAGCAGGAAGCTCGACTCGTCGGAGAGGAGCGGCGCGTACGTCGCCATCTGCGAGCCGACGGTGATGGCCCAGAAGGCGATCTGGTCCCACGGCAGCAGGTAGCCGGTGAAGCTGAGCCACAGGGTGGAGAAGAGCAGCACGACACCGATCACCCAGTTGAACTCGCGCGGCGGCTTGTAGGCCCCGTGATAGAAGACGCGGATCATGTGCAGGAAGACGGTGAGCACCATCAGGTGCGCGCCCCAGCGGTGCATGTTCCGGACGAACGAGCCGAAGGCGACCGAGTTCTCGATCGACAGGATGTCCTGGTAGGCGCGGGTCACCGACGGCACGTAGAAGAACATCAGGTAGACGCCGGTCACGGTCAGCACCAGGAACAGGAAGAAGCTCAACCCGCCCAGGCAGAAGGTGTAGGTGTAGCGGACGGCGTGCTTCTTGACCCGCACCGGGTGCAGGTGCAGGAAGACGTTGTTCATCACCGCGAGCGCGCGCGTGCGGCTGGTGGTCGGGTACGGTTGGCGGAAGAGGCTCCGCCACAGCGCCGACTCCTTGACGACCCGCACGAGGTCGCCCGGACCCGGGAAGGTCATCGTCGCACCGCCGCGCCGGCCTGCTGACCGACCTGCCCCAGGATGTTGTCCTTGTAGCTTTCCAAGAGCACCTTCCCGTCAGGCGTGATCCGCTCGAGTTCGAGACGGTCCATCGTGATGCAGTTGGTTGGACACCGCTCGACGCAGAGGTTGCACCGGATGCAGCGCTCCTCGTCGATGACCATCGCGATACCCCGCGGCCACGACTGGAACAGCCCAATCTCCGGGTCGTCGCCACCGACCTGCGCCTTGTCGATCATGTAGATGACGCCTTCGGGGCAGACATCGGCGCAGAGCCCGCACAGGATACAGCGCGGGCCGTCGATGTTGATGTTGTGATTGCACTGGAGGCAGCGGCTTCCCTCGGTGATGGCGCTACGGGTGTCGTAGCCGACCTCCACCAGGCTCGTGAAGTCGCGACGCAGCTCTGGCGGGGCCATCGGGATGTGCTGCCGCTCGATCGCCTCGTACCGGTCGGGCATGTCGTGCTCGAGCGCCTGTGTCACCACCGCGCGATTGATGACCGGCAGTTCCACCAGCTCGGCGCCACGCACGCCATCGAGCCAGCGGTCGATCGAGCGGGCTGCACGCCGGGCGCGCCCAGCCGACTCGATGATCGTTGCCGGACCGGTGACGAAGTCGCCGCAGGCGAAGACGCCATCCAGGCTCGTGGCGAAGGTGTCGGCATCGGTAACGACATAGCCGCGGTTGAAGTCGAAGCTCAGCGCGTTGTGGGACGTGCCGTCGGAACCGACCGGGGTCGAGCCGTTCATCGGTGCGCTGCGCCAGGAGGAGACCGACCCCCCGGCGACCACCGCCCGGGTGTCGGTCACACCGAGGTGGCGGTTCAGTGCGGCGCCGTACTCACCGAGGACGTTGTTGTCGGCCGCCTGGCTGGTGCAGGGGATGACC
>JAOUHE010000140.1 GCA_029865285.1 Chloroflexota bacterium | reverse complement strand
CGCTGGGCTGGGCCGGAAGTCAGACGACCGCCGCCCGGGCGGGCGGCGGTCGCATCGGCGTCGCCAGGTTCCTATGCCAGGAACTCGCGGAGTCGGTCCTCCATCGCGGCCTGGGGCATGTAGCCGACCAGGCGGGCGGCCTCGCGGCCGTCCTTGAAGACGATCAGGGTGGGAATCGAGAAGATGCTGTAGCGCATCGCCAGTTGCTGGTTCTCGTCGGTGTTCACCTTGGCCGTGGCGACCTTGTCGCCGTGGGCCTCGCCGAACGCTTCGACGACCGGGGAGACGAGCCGGCATGGCCCGCACCACGGCGCCCAGAAATCGACGAGCACTGGCTTTTCGGAGTTGAGGACCTCTGCCTCGAAGGTCGAATCGTCGACCGTCATCGCGGCTGTCATGTGTGTGCCATTGACCTCCAGGTCGGACTGTGTATCGCGGACTCCGATCGTAGCACTCGGGCCGTGCGGTGGCGGTCGCCTAGACCGATGGAACTGGAGTCGGCGTATCAGGCACCGGTGTCGGCGTGGGGATCGGTGTCGGTGTCGGCGTCGGGATCGGCGTCGGCGAGGGGCTCGGCGATGGCGTCGGTCCCAGTGAGAGGACCAGGTCCACCTGGCTCCCCTTGCCGACGGTCACGCCCGCGCCCGGGACGGTGCTGATCACGGTGCCGGCCGGCCGGTCGTTCGGCTCTTCGCTCACCGCACCGAGCACCAGGCCGGCAGCCACCAGTGTGGCGGCGGCCTCAGCGCGCGTCTGACCGATCAGCACCGGAACGTTGACCTCCTCCGCCCCGTTGCTGACCACCACGGTGATGGTGTCGCCCTTGGCCACGGTCTCGCCGCTGGCGGGATCGGTGGAGATCACCCGGTCCACCTCGACCTCGTCGTTGGGCTCGCGCACCACGCGGACCTCCACCCCCAGGCGACCTGCCTCCTCGCGAACACCGGCGATCGGGTCACCTACCCAGTTCGGCACGGTCACTGCCGAGACCGAAGGGATCGGCGTCTGCCCGGGGCCGAGCGCACCGAAGACCTGCGCTCCCAGGAACCCGATGGTTCCGAGCAGCACGACGGCGAGAACCGCCAGCAGCCAGATCCACCAAGGCTGCCCCTCCGGCGGTGCTGCGGGGCGCCGGGGCGGAGGACCTGCCCGCCGATTGTCCCGCAGCCCGTAGCCGGCGCCTGGCGCCGGAACGTCGCCCGCTCCGCCCACGGCGGCAAGGTCAGAAGGAAGCGTGACCCTCGGTGGCACGTACACGGTCGGTTCGCCGGATGGGGGAAGCGGCGCGGCCTGCGGTGCCGGCGAGCCGATCACCGCTGCGACGCCGGCAGCTCCGATGCTCGCGGGGCCTGCGTCGGGCGCGGCGGCATGCGGATCCCGCCGCCAGACGCGCATCGCTTCGGCAAAGGCGCCGGCGTCCGGGAAGCGGTCTTCCGGTTTTCGGGCCAGTGCCCGCATCACGATCGCCGACAGGCCCGCCGGAACAGGCCGGTGCGTTTCGGGCGGCAGCGGGTCCTCGTTGAGACGTTTGAGCGCCACGCCCGCGGCCGAGTCGCCCTCGAACGGACGACGACCGGTCAGCATCTCGTACAGGACGATGCCGAGCGAATAGACGTCGCTCTGGCCGGTCACGTCCTGGCCCCGCGCCTGCTCCGGGCTGAAGTAGTGGACCGATCCGAGCGTCGTGCCGGTGACCGTCATGGAGGTCTCGCTGACCGCTCGCGCAATGCCGAAATCGGTCACCTTCACGTCGTCATCGATCAGGATGTTCCCCGGCTTGACGTCACGGTGGACGATCCCGCGACGGTGCGCCGCCTCCAGGGCAGACGCGACGCCGATGGCGATGCGCACCGCGTCGTCGGTAGAGAGCGGGCCACGCTCGGCCAGGACGGTCGACAGGTCCTGCCCGTCGATCAGCTGCATCACGATGAACTGGCCACCGATCTCGGCATCGGTCCCGTAGTCGTAGACCGGCACGATGTTGGGGTGCGAGAGTGACCCGGCCGAGCGTGCCTCCTGCTTGAAGCGCGCCGCAAAGCCGGCATCGTTGTCGAATTGCGGGCGGAGGAGCTTGACCGCCACCTCCCGGTCGAGCTGCTCGTCGACGGCGCGCCAGATGGTGGCCATCCCGCCCTCACCGAGCGGCGCGATGAGCCGGTAGCGCCCGCCGACCATTCGCCCGATCATCTCCACCGCCGGTCAGTCTCGCAGGTCGAGGCTGCGGACGTAGGCGCGGAACTCATCGGCCTCGTCCGATTCGAGACTGAGCGCGACGTTGGCCTTCAGCCAGCCGAGGCGTGTCCCGGCGTCGTGGCGGACCCCCTCGAACCGGTAGCCGAAGACGGGCTGCTCGCGGGCCAGTGCGCGAAGGGCGTCGGTCAGCTGGATCTCGCCGCCGGCGCCACGCTGCGTCGTCTCGAGCTTGTCGAAGATCTTCGGCGAGAGGATGTAGCGTCCCAGCACCGCCAGGTCGGACGGCGCCTCGTCCGGTGGGGGCTTTTCGACCAGGTCACCGATCTCGACCAGCCGGTGTTCCTCGCGCAGCGGCGCGACGATTCCGTAGCGGCTCGTATCCTCACGCGACACCCGATGCAGCGCGATCACCGAGCCGCGGTGCGCCGAATACTGCTCGATCAGCTGGCCGGTCACCGGAGTGCCGCCCGGATTGAGCATCACGTCGTCGGGAAGCATCACCGCGAACGGCTCGTCGCCGACCAGTTCCTTGGCCATCAGCACGGCGTGCCCCAGGCCGAGCTGCTCCTTCTGGTGGACGAAGGCGATCGTTCCCACCTCGGTGATGCGGCGCACGGCGCGCAGCAGCTCGATCTGGCCGCGGTCCTCCAGCCAGCGCTCGAGGGCCGGGTGCGAGTCGAAGTGCTCCTCGATGGCGCTCCGCCCCGACGCGATGACGATGATGATCTGCTCGATCCCCGAGGCGACCGCCTCCTCGACCGCGTACTGGATGATCGGTCGGTCGACCAGCGGCAGCATCTCCTTGGGAACCGCCTTGGTCGCGGGCAGGAAGCGAGTGCCGAATCCGGCCGCCGGAATGACAGCCTTTCTCACGCGCACGGTGATGGGATCTCTCCTTGAGCGGGTTCGCTACGGTGCCCGGTTCGTGGGGCCGTTGGGGTCGCGCTCGCCGACGGGGCGGGTCTCATGCGGCGCGACTGCGTGGATGCCTCACGGGTGACTGAGTATACCAACGGCACGCCGCGTGACCGTTTGGCGGGCCCCCGGACTCCGGGACGCTACAATCTCGGCCCGATGATCAAGTCGCTGATTCGCACCTTCCGCGGCCCCAGCCGTGCCCCGTCGATGGCCTACATCAGCCGTCCCCTGCCCCGCCGGCTCCTCGACGAGCAGGTGGTCGCCGCGCTCGAGATGGCCTTTGCCGCGAGCCCGGACCCGGAGAGCCTCGTGGAGACGCTGCCACCCGCACTCCGCGCCGTCACCGGGAAGACCTACCAGGTGCTGGACCGATCGACCGGGGATGTGACCGGCACCTACCGCAGGGTGCAGGTGATGATCCGTGATGGCGAGATCGGGCTGTGGCCGGGCTATCGCGCTCGCGCCTACCCAATGCTGGAGCCGACCAAGCGGTCCGAGGCCACGAGGGCCGCGATTGCCGCAGCCGATGGCGCCCCGAGTGCCGACGCCGCCTCGCCCACCAACCCGGTCGGTAAGCCCGGCTGGAAGCCACCGGCGCCGCTCCCCGGCGACGAGGAGGGGTAGGTCGTGGGCCGCCAGAACGTGCCGCGCGACCAGTGGCTGGATATGGGTGCCGAGTGCCCGCACTGCGGCGAGCGGATCACCGAGGAGATGGTCTACTCGTGGCGTCCGGTGCCGGAGGACCCCAAGCTCCTGTTGCTGTGGTGCCCCGACTGCGGAGACCGCGTCGAGATCAACCACGTCTGACGCCCCATCGGCCTAGGTAAGGGAGGGCGGACGGGGCTCGCCGTATCATCTGTGCATGCGGCTCGACAGGGATAGTTCCGCATTCACCCGAGCCGGCCTGATATGGGCCGCAAGCGCGGTGCTGGTCATCATCGCGCTCGGCTGGCAGGTGCTCTACGAACTCGGAATTCGGGCGTGCGTTAAGGACTCCGAGGGCCTGCTGATGCTGTGCGCCGGGCCGCTCGATGGTTGGGTTCTGCCCGTGACGCTGGTGGTGGCGGTCCTGCTGTTGATGGTGCGTCTGCTGCCGCGGCGCGACCGTTGAGCCGGCTCGCCGTACTCCTCAGCGCGGCCGTGATCCTCAGTGCGTGCGTGGCCGATCCCGGGCCGCCGGTCGATTGTGGGTCCGTCTCCGCTGAGGACTGCCGTCGCGCCATCGAGATAGCTCGACCGCTCCTCGGCTCGGACTGGGACAGCGCCAGTCAGGTCATCGTCCAGAT
>JAOUHE010000139.1 GCA_029865285.1 Chloroflexota bacterium | reverse complement strand
CCGCGGAGTTGAGCGGGACGGTGACCTTCGGCTACGGACTCAACCAGTCGACCAAGGAGGTGATCGACCTGGCGACGACCTTCAGCCCGGGCCAGGTCTTCGCCCATTCGATCAAGCTGGCCGAACCATTCGGGGTCGACCGGATCGAGGAAGAGGTGATCCGTGTGGCCGGCGACGGCACCCTGACGGTGGTCCAGGAACGGACCGAGGAGGTCGTCCCGGTGTCACCCGAGCTGGACATCGTCGGGTTCAAGGTGCAGGCGAGTACGCTGGTCCAGCTGTGGGGACCCGGCGACTACATCCTCCGCGCCTACCGCGGAGTCGAACTGCTGGCCGAGGGCCGCTTCACCCTCACCGAATAGCCGAGCCGATCCGCGGTTTGGCCGCGCTAGCCTGACTGGCCGTCGCGCTCCGCGATCTCAGCCCACGCATCGGCGTACAGGCGCGCGCGCACCGGCAGATACCCCGGGTACGCGACCCGGGCACGCTCCACTTCGGCTGTCTCCAGGGTCACGATCCCGATCCGGTCGGTCGTTTCCAGCAGCACCGCGCCGAACGGATCGACCGCGATCGAGGGACCGCCGATCAGCACCCCGTCCTCCGGATCCGGTCGGTTCACCGAGAGCACGTAGCAGGCACTCGTCCGCGCGTTCCCGCGGAAGACGAGCTTCCAGTGCTGGTAGGTGATCTCCTCGGTCGCGCGCGGGATCAGGATCGCCTCCACGCCCTGGGCGCCGAGCAGGTGGGTGCCCTCCGGGCGCATCGCGTCGCTGCAGACCTGGATGCCGATCGGCATGCCGAAAGCATCGATCCGCGCGGGCGCTGTGGTCCCCGGCTCGTAGTGGCTCGTCTCCCAGAAGCCCGGCTCCTCGGGGAGGTGAAGCTTCTCGTAGGTGGCGATCAGCTCGCCGCCGCGGTCGTAGATGAGCGAGCGGCTGGTGCGCCGACCCGTCTCGGGGTCGGCGTGGATGATGCCGCCCACCAGGCCGATCCCCGCTTCCCGGGCGGCGCGGGCCAGGATTGCATGGCGCGGCCCGCCCATCGGCTCAGTGTCGTCGGCCCTCGCGACTTTGCTGGAGGGGCTCCACGGGTTGAGGGCGATCTCCGGCAGGACGGCGATGTCCGCACCCCGCTGTGCGCACTCGGCCAGGCGCTGGGCCAGGCGCACGGCGCCATCGGGCTGCCAGAAGGCTTCTGAGACGAGGGCGACGGTGAGGCGGCCGTCGGCGCGTGCGGGTGCATTCATGACGTCTCCCCGAGGTATTCGCGGATTAGGTTCTGGAAGTGGTAGACGCCGTTCTCGCGCTTGGCTGAGAAGCGGCCGGTGTCGTAGGCACGAGACCGCAGGCCGCGCTGCACCTGCTCGCAGATCACGATGTCCTCCTGCTGGATCTCGTCGGAGAAGGCGATCGTCTGCTGCATCGATTCCCAGCCTGGCCCGGTGCCCGGATCGGCGAAGAACCACTCGAAGACGGTGAGCGTCCGGTCCGGCCCCAGCGGCAGGATCACGTTCGAACTCATGTTGTCCTGGTAGATGTTGAACATGGTGTTGGGGAAGAGCCAGTAGTAGAGCGCATCCTCCTCGCCGTCGGCCGTGCGCAGGTAGCGGCGGTCGCGGCCGAGCTCCTCGCCCGGCTTCAACTCGCGGATCGGGGCGTGCTGCTTGGAGTAGTAGCGGAACTCCTCAACGCGGTAGCTGTCGTAGTCGAGCTCGCGGAAGAGCTGCGGGTGCGCGATCGGCAGGTGGTAGCCCTCCAGGTAGTTGTCGACGTACACCTTCCAGTTGCACTCGATCACGTACTCGCGCCGCTCGACGAGCCGCATGCGGTCGACGTCGTAGCCGGCCGCGGCCACCTCGGCAGGGATCGCACCCATCACCTCGGCGAGCGGTGGCGCGTCGTCGGAGAGGCAGACGAAGACGAACGGGCCCCATCGGTCCACGCGGACGGGCAGCAGCCCAAAGTCTTCCTTGCGGAACTCCTCGGTCTCCTCCATCTCCGGGCACGCCCGCAGCGCACCGTCGAGCCCGTAGGTCCAGCCGTGGTAGCGGCACTGGAGGCTCTTGCGGTTCCCCCGTGTCAAGGCCACCTGCCCGGCCCGATGACGGCAGACGTTGTAGAAGGCCCGCAACCGCCCGTCGATGCCGTGGGTGATGACGATCGGCTCGTCGAGAACGGTGACCGGGACGAAGTCACCGATTCGCTGCAGCTCATCGCTGCGTGCCACCAGCTGCCAGGTTCGGCCGAAGACAAGCTGCTTCTCGCGCTCCAG
The DNA here is from genome assembly GCA_029865285.1 of Chloroflexota bacterium. Lineage (GTDB taxonomy): Bacteria > Chloroflexota > Limnocylindria > QHBO01 > QHBO01 > CF-167. The sequence continues at coordinate 2,130 of JAOUHE010000139.1, read as the reverse complement.
GTAGTCAGCGTCGAGGTAGAAGCGCGCAGGGAGGGTAGCCGCCCGAGCGAGCGGAATCGGCGCAGAGGGATGCCGACCGGTCGTTGTCATGCGTCGAGTGTACCGGCAGGAATGGCGACACCGCGCGGCCTGAAGTGCTACAACAGGTGGAACAGAGGCGCCGCGCGGGGGGGCGTCACGATGCTAGGAGGAGCTCATGGTCAATCTTCGACGCAGAGCGCCGCTGCTGCTGGCGGCGGGCGCCCTGGTTCTCGCCTCGTGCACCAGCGCTGCCAACGTGCCGGCCGTGGTGTGCGTTGGCGAATCGACCACCTACCTCGACTGGCTCAACGGAGACTTCCAGCCGGATTCGCCGGCCGACATCACCGAGCCGTCCAGCACCGCCGGTGACTTGCTGGAGACCGTCCGTGCCCGCGATAACGGCAATGGTCAGCTCATCGTCTCGACCGATCCGAACTACGCTCCGCAGTCGTTCCTGCAGGAGGACGGCACCTTCGTCGGCTTCGACATCGATGTGGCAACCGAGATCGCGGATCGCCTCGGCGTCGGGATCAAGTTCGAGACGCCGGACTGGGATGCGATCACGGCGGGCAGTTGGAGCGAGCGCTGGGACATCAGCGTCGGCTCGATGACCATCACCACGCCGCGCAAGGAGATCCTCTCCTTCACCCAGCCGTACTACTACACCCCCGCCTACCTGGCAGCGAGCACCCGCTCGGGCGTGACCAAGGTCTCCGACCTCCCATTCACGTTGCCGACCGGGGTGGAAGCAACGACGCTGACGACCGACGCGAACTGCGCCGAGGCGATCGAGTCGGGTCGCACCGACTTCGACCTGTGGATCTCGTCGGGGACGACGATCGACGGTGCGATCGCGGCCGGCTCACCGATGGTCAAGATCGGCGAGCCTATCTTCCAGGAAAACCTGGCCGTGGCGATTGACAAGAGCGGGCCGCCGCACGCGGCGCTCCTCTTCGAGATCGACAAGATCATCGGCGAGATGCACGCCGACGGGACCCTCAAGGCCTTGAGCGAGCAGTGGTTCGAGGGCGCTGATCTGACCACCGACCCGAGCTCGTAGCGGCACGCTGCTCGAGACCCGCTGACAGGACGGGGGCGCGCTGCGCCCCCGTCCTGCATTTCGGGACCCGCTCATGACCAGCGCCGTACCCACCGCACCCATCCTCGCTGAGATCGAGGCGCACCAGCGCCGAGCGCGGCGACGATTCCGAGCGCAATCGGCCTCGGTATGGGTCGTGCTGATCGGTGGCCTCGGCATCGCCCTGTGGGCGACCGGCAACATCAACGCCGACTTCATCGGCACCTGGGGCCCGTACATCGTCGGCGGCGCGTGGATCACCATCCTGCTATCCGTAACCTCGATCATCTTTGCCACCGGGCTGGCGATCCTGGGTGCCATCGGCCGCCTGTCCGAAAACGCCTTCATCAACGGCGCGGCGTCGCTCTACGTCTCGCTCGTCCGCGGCACGCCGCTGCTGGTGCAGATCTTCTTCGTGTACTACGCCCTCCCCCAGTTCGGGGTGGCCCTGCCGAGTATCCCGGCAGGCATCATCGCGCTGTCGTTCAACTACGGCGCCTACATGACCGAGATCTTCCGTGCCGGCATCCAGGCCGTGCCGCGGGGACAGCGCGAGGCGGCGGAGTCGCTCGGCATGCCGGAGCGCCTGGTGATGCGGCGGATCGTGCTGCCGCAGGCCTTCCGGATCGTCATCCCGGCAATCGGCAACGACTTCGTCGCAATGATCAAGGACTCCGCTTTGGTCTCGACCATCGCGGTCCAGGAGCTGCTGTGGCGCGCATCCAAGATCGGCACGCGTCACTTCCGGACGCTCGAGACGCTCCTCATCGCGGCGGTCGTGTACTGGCTGCTGACGATCCTCTTCTCCTACTTCCAGGAGAAGCTCGAGCGGCGCATGGCCCGGGGCGACCGATGATCATCGAGCCCACGCTCGCCCCGCATCTCGGCGAGGTGATCGTCGATGCCCGGGGCATCGAGAAGTACTTTGGCGACAACCACGTCCTGCGCGGGATCGACCTGAAAGTGCGTCGGCGACAGGCGGTGATGCTCATCGGTCGTTCAGGATCCGGCAAGACCACCTTGCTGCGCTG